>NZ_JBHWCL010000015.1:0-31043 GCF_042735125.1 Kitasatospora sp. NPDC059599
GGCGGCGAGCAGGGCCTCCTCGGCGATGCCGGAGGTGTAGGAGGCGCCGCCGCCGCCGTGGACGTGCAGGTCGACGAAGCCGGGGACGACGGTGTATCCGGTGAGGTCGAGGTCACCGGGTTCGGGGTCGCCGCCGTCGGCGCCGTTCGTGACGGCGCGGATCCGGTCTCCCTCGACGACGAGGCGGTGGTCCTCCACGACACCGCCGGGCAGCACGAGTCGGGCGCCGGCCAGGGCAGTTCGGTCACGGTCCGCGGTGGTCACGCGGTCACCTCCATGGTGAGCAGATCCCAGGCGAGCAGGCCGGCGCCCAGGGACGCGGCGGTGTCTTTGAGCATGGCGGGTACGACCTTGGGGGGCATCTGGAAGGTCAGGCGCTCGGTGACGGCCGCGCGCAGCGGAGTGAAGAGGGTGTCGCCGGCCTCGGCCAACCCGCCGCCGACGATCACCGTGGACGGGTCGAGCAGGCTCTGGGCGAGGACGATGCCGTCGGCGAGGGCGTCGACGGCGCGCTGCCAGACCGCGAGGGCGCGGTCGTCCCCGGCGTCCACCGCGGCGGCGCAGGATGCCGCGTCGGCGTCGGGGTCGCCGCTGGCCCCGGCCCAGGCACGGGAGACGGCGGAGGCGGAGGCCAGCGTCTCCAGGCAGCCGCGGGCGCCGCAGCCGCACTGCGGGCCGCCCGGGCGGACCACGACGTGGCCGATCTCCCCGCCGTAGCCGTGGGCGCCCGCCTCGATCCGGCCGTCGATGCCGATGGCGCCGGCGATGCCGGTGCCCAGGGCGACGAACAGGAAGCGGTCGACGCCCCGGCCGGCGCCGAGGCGGCCCTCGGCCAGGCCGCCCGACCGCACGTCATGGCCGAGGGCCACCGGCATCGCGACGCCGTCGGGGCCCGCCAGGCGCTCGCCGAGGAGCCTGCGCAGGGGCAGTTCCCGCCAGCCGAGGTTGGCGGAGAAGACCGCGATCCCGTTCTTCTCGTCGATCGTGCCCGGGACGGCGACGCCGGCCGCGAGCGGGGCGACGCCGAAACGGCGGCGGCCCTCGTCCGCCAGGTCGGTGGCGAAGTCGAGGATGGCGGTCACGACGGCGTCCGTGCCGTGCTCCCGCCCGGTCGGTCGGCGTGCCTCGAACAGCACGGAGCCGTCCTGGGCGAGCAGCGCGGCCTTCATGCCGGTGCCGCCTACATCGAGTGCGATGACGTGCTTCACGGAGGACAGTTTCCCTTGGGTGGGTAGAAGAGGTCTAGTCCAGTTGTCGGATTGGTCTGGTCCATACAGGGTGAGCTTTGTCGCAGCTGCGGCGGTGTGCGGCGCTTTGGGGTGGGGCGTACGGGGGGTGTCCCGGGGTGGTCCGGGGGTTGTCCCGGAGACGATCCCGGCGTGCGCGGTTGCGCATCGTGCAACGACCCCGGGCACTTCGGTAACTACTGCGGCGGGGTGCCCCAGTGGTGTGGACCAGTGGTCGGCGGGTTTGACAGTGTGGCGCCTCCCCCCTGCCGGAGTCCCTCGTTCCGGCGGCAGTTCTTCCCCTAAGGCGGTACCCGCGTTGAACAGGCGCGTCCACGTTCCCACCCGTGTGCTCGGTCGTGTGCTGGCCGGAGCACTGGCACTCACCGCGGTCGGCGCGTGCGGCGGGCAGGGCGAGGGGACCGTCACCCTCAAGCTGGTCGCCGCGGACTACGGGGAGAACCAGGAGACCGGCTCCGCGCACTACTGGGACGCGGTGGCCAGGGACTTCGAGGCCGCCAACCCCGGGATCAAGGTCAGCGTCGAGGTGGACGGCTGGACCGAGATCGGCAAGAAGGTCGAGGACATGATCGCGGCCGGGAAGTCCCCGGACCTGCTGCAGACCGGCGGCTTCGCGGACCAGGTCGCCGCGGGCCGGCTGTACCCGGCGTCGGACGTCCTCTCGGTGGATACCCAGGCGAACTTCCTGGACACCTTCGCGCACGCCGGCCAGGTGCTCGGGACGCAGTACGGGATCCCGTTCGTGTCCTCGTCCCGGGTGCTCTTCTACAACAAGGCGATGTTCCGGCAGGCGGGGATCACGCAGCCGCCCGCCACCTGGAACGAACTGAAGCAGGACGCGGAGAAGATCAGGGCCAAGGTGCCGGGCGTGACCCCGTACGGTCTCCCGCTCGGGCCGGAGGAGGCACCGGCGGAGTCCATGCTGTGGACGCTGAGCGGCGGCGGGAGCATCTCCGACGACGTCGGCAACTACACCATCGACAGCGCCCAGAACCAGGCCACCTTCAGCTGGCTGAAGAGCAACCTGGTGGCGACCGGGCTGACGTACCCGGACCCGGGGAAGATGAACCGCACCCCGGTGTTCCAGGACTTCGCGGCCGGCAAGGTCGCGATGCTCAACGGGCACCCGACGCTGCTGCGGATGGCGACCGCGGGAAACATCGACTTCGGGACGGCGCCGATCCCGAAGAAGGACGGCGTCGGACGGACCGGGAGCCTCGGGGTCGCGGACTGGATGATGGCGTTCAAGGCGAACGGGCACAAGAACGAGATCAAGAAGTTCCTGTCGTTCGTCTACAACCGGGACAACCAGCTGAAGTTCGACGAGCGGTACAACCTGCTGCCGGTCACCCAGGACGCGTTCGACCGGATGTCGACGGACCCGAAGCACGCCGACCTCAAGCAGTTCGCGGTCGGGCTGGCCAACGCGAGCTTCTACCCGTTCGGGGACCCGGCGTGGGGCGAGGTCAGCAATCGGATCAAGGCCGGGATCGGGCAGGCCGTGACGGGCGATCCGAAGCAGGTGCTCGGGGGGCTGCAGGACGCGGCGGTGAACGAGGCGACGCGGGTCCGCAAGTAGCGTCCGGCCGTGGGGCCCGGTCCCGGGGGTTCCGGGGCCGGGCCCCTGCGCGTCCGCGTCCGCGGGGGGAACGCGCTCCGGGGAACGCGTCCGGCGGGAGCGTGATCAGGGGGAGCGTGGTCAGGGGAGCGTGATCGCGTAGGCCTTGCGGAGGGTCTCGTGGACCGTCCAGGTGGTGCGGTCGCCCTCGCGCAGCACCGCACAGTCGCCCGGACCGACCTCCAGGGTCGAGCCGCCCTCGACCTCGATGGTGGCCCGGCCGCTGAGGACCACGAACATCTCGTCGGCCTCGACGTCCGTGACCACGCCGGGGGTGATCTGCCAGATGCCGCGCAGCTGTCGGCCGTCGGCGGACTCGGAGAGGACCCGGCCGGTGACCTCGGGCGTGCCGGAGACGATCTGCGCGGGGTCGAGCGGGTCGGGTTCGAGGTCGGCGGCGGGGATGTGCACGGCGAAGCTGGGCGTGGTCATGGGGATGACGCTAGCCGGGCCGGCGAAGCGGTGGGGCGAGCACTGTGTGTCGGGGTCGCGCGGGAGAATGACACTCCGTAGTGGCGGGCGGAGGTGTGCGCGGTGGGCGAGCTGAGCGAGCGGGATCGGGCGGTGCTGGCGCTGGAGGGGCGGCAGTGGCGGACGGCGGGGGCCAAGGAGCGGGCGATCAGGGAGGAGCTGGGGCTTTCCTCGACCCGGTACTACCAGCTGCTGAACGCGCTGCTGGACCGGGAGGAGGCGCTGGCGCACGCCCCGGTGCTGGTGAACCGCCTGCGGCGGGTGCGGGCCGCCCGGCGGGAGGCCCGCTGACGCGGGCGTTCGACGCGGGCGTTCCGCGCCGGGACCGGGGGTAAGGGCCTCGGTATGGGATTCGAAGAGACGTGGGTGCCGGGGACCGAGGCCGGGCGGGACGGGGTGCGGGCGATCCTGCGGGCGCCCCGGGACACCGTGATCGGCCTGGACTTCGACGGGACCCTGGCACCGATCGTGGCCGACCCGAGCCTGGCCCGCGCGCACCCCGGGGTGGCCGGCGCGCTGCGGGTGCTGGCACCCGAGGTGCGGGCCGTGGTGGTGGTGACGGGACGGCCTGCGGCGCTGGCCGTGGAGTACGGGGGACTGGCCGGGGTGCCCGGGGTCGTGGTGCTGGGACACTACGGCGCCGAGCGGTGGGAGGACGGTGAGCTGACGGCGCCTCAGGTGCACCCCGGGGTGGCGGGTGCGCGGGAGGCGTTGCCCGGGGTGCTGGCGCGGTCCGGGGCGCCCGAGGGCACCGGCCTGGAGGACAAGGGCCGTTCGGTCGCCGTGCACACCCGGCGGACGGCGGCGCCCGAGGAGGCGCTGGAACTGCTGCGGGCGCCGGTCGGGGCGCTGGCGGCCGAGCACGGACTGGTGGTGGAACCCGGCCGGCTGGTGCTGGAACTGCGGCCGCCGGGCGTGGACAAGGGGGCGGCGCTGACCGGCTTCCTCCGGGAACGGGCCGCCGGATCGGTGCTGTACGCGGGGGACGACCTGGGGGACGTGGCGGCCTTCGCGGCGGTGGAGAAGCTGCGGGGCGAGGGGATGGCCGGGCTGCTGGTGTGCAGTGCGGCGGTGGGGGACGCACCGGTGCGCGAACTCGCCGACCGGGCGGACCTGGTGGTCCCGGGCCCGGCCGGCGTGGTGGAACTGCTGGAATCGCTGGGTCAGGCGCTCACAGCGCGTTGAGCTGGTCGAGGAACCACTGCTGCGGGGGGAGCGCGGTGGCCGCCGCCGCGAGGCGCTTGGTCCGGTCGGCGCGTTCCGCCTCGGGCATGGTGAGGGCGGTGTGCAGCGCGTCGGCGGTGGCGATGACGTCGTACGGGTTGACCGTCAGGGCGTCGTCGGCGAGTTCCGCGTAGGCGCCGGCCTCCCGGGAGAGGACCAGGGCGCAGCCGCGGTCGGAGACCACGGGGACCTCCTTGGCCACCAGGTTCATGCCGTCCCGGATGGGATTGACCAGGGCCACGTCGGCCAGGCGGTAGGCGGCCAGGGAACGCGGGAAGTCGTCGTCGACGTGCAGGATCAGCGGCTTCCAGGTGGGGGTGGCGAACTCGGCGTCGATCTCCCCCGCGAGGCGCCGGACGGCCGCCGTGTAGTCCCGGTACTCGGCCAGGTCGGTCCGGGACGGGTAGGCGAACGCGATGTGGACCACCCGGTCGTGCCACTCGGGGCGGGTGCGGAGCAGGTGCCGGTAGGCCTGGAGGCCGCGGACGATGTTCTTGCTCAGCTCGGTGCGGTCGACCCGGACGATGGTGCGGCGGTCGCCGACGGCCTCGCGCAGGATGGCGAGGCGCTCGTCCACGTCGGGCCGGCGGGAGCGTTCGCGCAGGAAGTCGGCGTCGGCACCGAGGGCGTGCACGCCCAGGCGGGTGGTGCGGCCGTCGTGGGTGACGGTGAGCGCCTCGTGGTCGACGGCGGCGCCGAGCAGGTCCTCGCAGCAGGCGGCGAAGGCGCGGGCCCAGCGTTCGGTGAGGAAACCGGCCCGGTCGGCGCCCAGGATGCCGGTGAGGACGTCACGGCCGACGTCGTCGGGCAGCATCCGGTAGTACTCGGGCGGGGCCCACGGGGTGTGCGAGAAGTGGCCGATCCGCAGGTCGGGACGGGCGGCGCGGAGCAGGGCCGGGGCCAGGGAGAGGTGGTAGTCCTGCACGAGCACCGCGGCGTCCGGGGCGGCTTCGGCAGCCAGCGCCTCGGCGAAGGCCGCGTTGTAGGCCCGGTAGGCGGCCCACTCGGTGCGGAACCCGGCGTCGAAGGCGGGCGCGGTGGGGGTCGCGTAGAGCAGGTGGTGGACGAACCAGAGGGTGGAGTTGGCGACGCCGTTGTAGGCGCGGGCGAAGGTCTCGGGGTCGATGTCCAGCATCCGGACGGCCTGCCCGCCGACGTCGTGGCCGGCCAGGTCGAGGCGGCCGTCGGGGGCCTGCGCGGCGGCTCTGCGGTCCGCGGCGTTGAGGGCCGCGCAGACCCAGACGGCGTTCGGGTCGTCGATCGCGGAGAGGCCGGACACCAGCCCCCCGCCGCCGCGCCGCAGGGTCAGCGTGCCGTCGTCGGCGGTGCTGAAGGACACCGGTCCCCGGTTGGAGGCCACCAGGACGGGGGCGGTGCCGGTCGCACTCGAACGTTCGGTCGTGAGATCGCCCATGGTTGGGATGTTGCCGGGGCTCCGGCGTGGCAAACCCCTCAGTGCCGGGTGGCGTATTCGGGGACGGTGTGCATCGGGGGGCGTTCCAGGGCGGTGATCTCGTAGGTGCGGGGGGTGAAGATGGGGGTGTCCCCGGCCGGGGTCCGGGGGCGGGGGTCCGGGTCGCGGGTGAACTGGGTGAGCTGGGGGTGGACCAGGTCGGCGGAGGCCTTGAGCCGGTGGGCGCGGTCGAGGCGTTCGAGGGCGGTGCGGTAGATGGTGGCGGCCATCCGGCCGAGGGCCTGGCCGTCCTGGTGGCGGTGGTGCCGGACGCCGACGTCCACCTGGGCCAGGGCGTCCAGGCCGACCAGTTCCAACGCGTCTACCAGCAGGCCGAGTTCGACGCCGTACCCGGTCGGGAAGGGCAGCCGTTCGAGCAGTGAGCGGCGGGCCGCGTACTCGCCGCCGAGGGGCTGGACGAACCCGGCGAGCTCCGGCCAGTGGAGGTTGAGGAGGGGGCGGGCGACGAGTTCGGTGACGCGGCCGCCGCCGGCCGGGACGACGGCGCCGGACTCCGTCTCCAGCGGGCGGTCGTACATGGCCTTGACCAGGTGGATGGACTCGTCGGTCAGCAGGGGGCCGACGATCCCGGAGACGAAGGCCGGGTCGAACTCGCGCAGGTCGGCGTCCACGAAGCAGACGATGTCGCCGCGGGTGACCAGCAGCGACCGCCAGAGCACCTCGCCCTTGCCGGGGGCGGCGGGCAGTCGGGGCAGGATGGCGTCGCGGTGCTCCACCCGGGCGCCGGCCTCGGCGGCGACGGCGGCGGTGGCGTCGACGGAGCCGGAGTCGACCACGACGAGTTCGTCGACGAGCGGGAGGCGTTCCATCAGTTCGCGGCGGACGGTGCGGACGATGTCGCCGACGGTGGCCTCCTCGTCCAGGGCGGGGAGGACCACGCTGACCGTGCGCCCGGTGCGCTCCTTGGCCGCGAGGAGGGTGCGGACCGGCCGGTCGGCGGCGCTCCAGGAGCGGCGGCGCAGCCAGGACGCCGCCTGCGGGAGCAGTGCGGGAGTCGGTTCGGCGGGCACGGAAGTCTCCTCGGCGGGTCGGGTGGGACGGGTCATCTCGCGTGGCGGACGGTCCCGTTCAGGATTGACGCCTTCGGATACAGTCTTCGTACAGCGGTCGGACCTTTGCACGCCGGGGTCACCGCTGAGCGCCACCACAATTTCACAAGCTCATCCAGAGGGACTGAGGGAACGGCCCGTTGACGTCCCGGCAACCTTCTCGCGCGGCTGTCGTCATACAGGCCCCGGCGGGACAGGTGCCAATTCCGGCCTGTGGCGCGACCGCGCTACGGGGAAGATGAGGAGAGAGGCCTCGCCATCATGGCTATCGACACTGTCGCACCCTCCCCCAGCCTTCGGCCGGGGGGACCCCGACCCGTGGACCTCGGCCCGGCCGCCGCGCTGTCCTGTCGCGAGTGCGGCACCCGCTTCCCGCTCGGTCCCAGCTTCGCGTGCCTGGAGTGCTTCGGCCCGCTGGAGATCGCCTACGAGTTCGGCAGCGAGGGCGCGGAGGAGCTGCGCAAGCGGATCGAGGCCGGTCCGACGTCCGTCTGGCGCTACGCGCCGCTGCTGCCGGTGCCGGCCGACGTGGCGTCCAAGCCGAACCTGAACCCGGGCTGGACCCCGCTGGTGAAGGCGGACAACCTGGGCCGGGAGCTCGGCTTCACCGCCCAGCTGCACATCAAGGACGACTCCGGGAACCCGACGCACTCGTTCAAGGACCGCGTGGTGGCGTGCGCCATCGAGGCGGCGCGGGCGTTCGGCTACACCACGCTGTCCTGCTCCTCCACCGGCAACCTGGCCGGCGCGGTGGGCGCGGCGGCCGCCCGGGCGGGGTTCCGGTCCTGCGTGTTCATCCCGCACGACCTGGAGCAGGGCAAGGTCGTCATGGCCGGGGTGTACGGCGGCGAGCTGATCGGCATCGAGGGCAACTACGACGACGTGAACCGCTTCTGCTCGGAGCTGATCGGCGACCCGGCGGGGGAGGGCTGGGGCTTCGTCAACGTCAACCTGCGGCCGTACTACGGCGAGGGTTCCAAGACGCTGGCGTACGAGATCTGCGAGCAGCTCGGCTGGCGGCTGCCGGAGCAGATCGTGATCCCGATCGCCTCGGGCTCGCAGTTGACGAAGATCGACAAGGGGCTGCAGGAGCTGATCAAGCTCGGACTGGTCGAGGACCGGCCGTACCGGGTCTTCGGCGCCCAGGCGGAGGGCTGCTCGCCGGTGTCGGCGGCCTTCAAGGCCGGCCGGGACGTGATCCGGCCGGTCAAGCCGGACACCATCGCCAAGTCGCTGGCGATCGGCAACCCGGCCGACGGCCCGTACGTGCTGGACATCGCCCGCCGCACGGGCGGCGCGGTCGAGGACGTCACGGACGCCGAGGTCGTGGCGGCGATCCGGCTGCTGGCGCGGACGGAGGGCATCTTCGCCGAGACCGCGGGCGGGGTGACCGTCGGCGTGCTGAAGAAGCTGGTCGAGACCGGGCAGCTGGATCCGGCCAAGGAGACCGTCGCGATCAACACCGGCGACGGCCTGAAGACCCTGGACGCCGTCTCCGACGCCGGGATGACCGCCGTCATCCGCCCGACGCTGGACTCCTTCCGCGCCGCCGGCCTCGTGTCCGCCTGAACCTCCCCCGTCCCGGCCCCGCCACCCGGGGGCCCGCCCCGCAAGGCCCCACCCCGCTAGGAGAGCCATGAGCGCCAACGTCCGCATCCCCACCATCCTGCGCACCTACACCGGCGGCGCCGCCGAGGTGACCGCCGAGGGCGCGACCCTGGCCGAGGTCATCGCCGACCTGGAGAAGAACCACGCGGGCATCGCCGCCCGCCTGCTGGACGACACCGGCAAGCTGCGCCGCTTCGTCAACGTCTACGTGAACGACGACGACGTGCGCTTCGCCGAGGGCCTGGCGACCGAGATCAAGGACGGCGCCGGCGTCTCGATCATTCCGGCGGTGGCCGGCGGCTGCTGAGCCGCGAATCCCCGCCATTCGGCCACCCGTGCGTACGGAATTCCGTTCTCCGTGCGCACGGGTGGCCGGTTGCATTCCGGCTGGAATCTTTCCGAGTCGAGTCGGAGTAGAGTGTCGCTCGGTTGGGAACAGGGGTTCCCTCTCGACCGCCCGCGCCGTTCCGCCCGGGCGCGTCCGGCCGGTGAGACCGGCCCGGCAATCATGTCAGGCCGATGTCAGAATTACCGCGGGGATTTGGGTAATTCGTCCGCTATGTCCGGCGTGAAATGCCGATATTTTTCCGATTCGGCCCGTCCTGTCCCTTGATCGGGCAGTGGAATTACCGGCGGTTGACCCTGTTGCAGAGGGCGTCGGTCCGGATACATTCAGCGGCGGTCGACGCAGTCACCCGCTCACCGGACGCCGTTCGGCGCCCCGCGCGGAGGGCTGCGGCGTGCACGGCTGCGCCCAGGGGGGGTTCCCCGGGCCGGCCTTCAAACCAACCCGGGCCCGCGACCTGCGGGCACGTGAAGGGCCAGCACAGCACTAGGGGAGTTCGGAATGGCTCAGGGCACCGTCAAGTGGTTCAACGCGGAGAAGGGCTACGGCTTCATCGCGGTCGACGGTGGTGCGGACGTCTTCGTCCACTACAGCGCGATCCAGATGGACGGCTACCGCACCCTCGAGGAGGGCCAGCGGGTCGAGTTCGAGATTTCCCAGGGACAGAAGGGCCCGCAGGCGGACATGGTTCGCGCGGCGGTCTGACCCCTTCCGACTCCAGGAGCTCGGCCCGGCCCAGGGCTGGTGACCACTCGCTTCTCGACGGGCCCGCACGACACGCGTCGTGCGGGCCCGTCGGCGTTCCCGGGTGTTCCCGGCGTGTTCCCGGCGTTTCCGGCCGTTCCCGGACGGCCCCGGGGCGGGCTCCGCGGCGGCTCGCGGGTCGGCGGCGGGGCTTGCACTCGACCACCCGGAGTGCTAATCATTGGCGTTAGCACTCACAGCGTGAGAGTGACAGCGGACCGGGTCGGTGAGGCCCCCGGGAGCGGTAGGGGAAAAGACCCCCGCACACCAGGGCCGTCCGTCGCGGGCACCCCTTGGTCCGAGCAGTCGACCGTGTCCCGGAGGACCACTTCTGATGGCCAAGATCATCGCCTTTGATGAGGAAGCTCGCCGCGGCCTTGAGCGTGGCATGAACCAGCTCGCCGACGCGGTGAAGGTCACGCTCGGCCCCAAGGGCCGCAACGTCGTGCTGGAGAAGAAGTGGGGCGCCCCCACGATCACCAACGACGGTGTCTCCATCGCCAAGGAGATCGAGCTCGAGGACCCGTACGAGAAGATCGGCGCGGAGCTCGTCAAGGAGGTCGCCAAGAAGACGGACGACGTCGCGGGTGACGGCACCACCACCGCCACCGTGCTCGCCCAGGCCCTGGTTCGCGAGGGTCTGCGCAACGTCGCCGCCGGCGCCAACCCGATGGCCCTGAAGCGCGGCATCGAGAAGGCCGTCGCCGCCGTCTCGGACCAGCTGCTGGCCCAGGCCAAGGACGTGGAGACCAAGGAGCAGATCGCCTCCACCGCCTCCATCTCCGCCGCTGACACCCAGATCGGCGAGCTCATCGCCGAGGCCATGGACAAGGTCGGCAAGGAAGGCGTCATCACCGTCGAGGAGAGCAACACCTTCGGTCTGGAGCTCGAGCTCACCGAGGGCATGCGCTTCGACAAGGGCTACATCTCGGCCTACTTCGCCACCGACCTGGAGCGGATGGAGGCGACCTTCGAGGACCCCTACATCCTCATCGCCAACTCCAAGATCGGCTCGGTCAAGGACCTCCTGCCGCTGCTGGAGAAGGTCATGCAGAGCGGCAAGCCGCTCGTCATCATCGCCGAGGACGTCGAGGGCGAGGCCCTGTCGACCCTGGTCGTGAACAAGATCCGCGGCACCTTCAAGTCCGTCGCCGTCAAGGCCCCGGGCTTCGGCGACCGCCGCAAGGCCATGCTCGGCGACATCGCCATCCTCACCGGTGGCACGGTCATCTCCGAGGAGGTCGGCCTCAAGCTGGAGAACGCCGGCATCGACCTGCTGGGCACCGCCCGCAAGGTGGTCATCACCAAGGACGAGACCACCATCGTCGACGGTGGCGGCGAGAGCGACCAGGTCGCCGGCCGCGTGAACCAGATCCGCGCCGAGATCGAGAACAGCGACTCGGACTACGACCGCGAGAAGCTCCAGGAGCGCCTCGCCAAGCTGGCCGGCGGCGTGGCCGTCATCAAGGCCGGCGCGGCCACCGAGGTGGAGCTCAAGGAGCGCAAGCACCGCATCGAGGACGCCGTCCGCAACGCCAAGGCCGCCGTCGAGGAGGGCATCGTCGCCGGTGGTGGCGTCGCCCTGCTGCAGGCCGGTGTCGCCTTCGACAAGCTGGAGCTGGAGGGCGACGAGGCCACCGGTGCCAACATCGTCAAGGTCGCGCTGGAGGCCCCGATCAAGCAGATCGCGACCAACGCCGGCCTGGAGGGTGGCGTCGTGGTGGAGAAGGTTCGCAACCTCCCCGCCGGTCACGGCCTGAACGCCGCCACCAACGAGTACGTCGACCTGGTCGCCGTGGGCATCATCGACCCGGCCAAGGTCACCCGCTCCGCGCTGCAGAACGCCGCCTCCATCGCGGCGCTGTTCCTCACCACCGAGGCCGTCATCGCCGACAAGCCGGAGAAGGCCGCTGCGGCCGCCGGCGGCGGCATGCCGGGCGGTGACATGGACTTCTGATCCTGATCGTTCCGATCGGATCGGTGGTACCTCGTCCGCGTGGGCGGTTCCCTTCGGGGGCCGCCCACGCGGCGTTTCGGCGTTGCGACGGGTCGACGGAGAATGGACGGATGGCTGCTGACGACATCGAGACCGCCCTGCACAACGCGCGGGCACTGATCCTGGCCGACCTCACCGCGCGGGACGTGGCGGACGCCGCCGTCGTCTCGCTGGTGGAGCAGGCCGTGACGCACCGCCGCTGGTGGCTGGAGCAGTGGCCGGACGGCACCGAGTACGTGCTCGGACTGGTCGCCCAGGACGTCCAGGACGCGCTGCTGGAGGCGTACGGGCGCTGGCCGCTGTGCAGCGAGTGCGCGGCCGACGGGGACCCGCACGCGCTGGGCGTGGAGCCGGAGCTGGGGCCCGATCCGCACTGGGTGTGCGGCAAGCAGGGCGCGGTGGTGGCGCCGGTCGGGAAGCTGCCCTAGTCCTCCAGCCGCTGGAGTTCGGCCGTCAGGTTGGCGCGGGCGGCGTCCGTGAAGCGCTCGTGGGCGGCGGGGGTGCGGTAGAGCGCGGGCAGGGCCAGGAGCCCGCGCAGGACGGCGGCGCGGCCGGCGCGGAAGTCCGGCTCCGGGACGAAGCCGTACTCCTCCCGGACGGCGGCCGCGTACGCCGCGTACGCCTCGGGGGTGCCGCCGAGGACGGCGAGGTCCGCGTCGCAGAGCACCTCGCCGTCGTGGTCGCCGGGGGCCGGGTCGTGGCCGACGGTGAGCAGGACCAGTCGCTCGACCTCGGCGACCCGGGCGGCGGGCAGGCCGGCGGCGGTGAGCGCGCGGACGGCCAGGGCGGCGCTGCGCTCCTCGTTCTCGGTGCGGTCGGGGCGGTAGACGGCGTCGTGGAACCAGGCTGCGAGGCGGACGGTGTCCGGGTCGCAGGCGTGCCCGGCGAGGTCGTCGACGTGCCGCAGGACCGCGCTCAGGTGCTCGGGGGTGTGGTAGCGGCGCTGGGGTTCCGACCAGCGGCGCAGCAGTTCCCGGCCGTACGGCCCGGGGTCGTCGGCGGCGCCGCAGCGGTGCAGCAGGGCGGTCCAGGCGGTGAGCAGGTCGGTCTCGGTGGTGGGCGTGTGCGTCGGCATGCGGGCCATTGTGGCGGGTCGTTCCGGTGGACGGGATGTGCCGGTCGGCGATATATGTAGACGTATGACTGAACGCTCCATGCAGGAGCCGACGCTGCTTCTGCTCACCGCGCTGGCCGATGCCCCGAGGCACGGCTACGCGCTCATCCAGGAGATCGCCGCGATCTCCGACGGCCGGGTCAAGATGCGCACCGGCACCCTCTACGGCGCCCTCGACCGGCTGCTGGGCCAGGGCCTGATCGAGGTCGCCGCCGAGGAGGTGGTGGACGGTCGCGCCCGGCGCACCTACGCGCTGACCGGCGCCGGGCGGGAGGCGCTGGCCGCGGAGGCCGGGCGCCTGCGGGCGGTCGCCACCGAGGCCGAGCGCCGGCTGGCGAGGATCCGGGCGATGCTGCCGGGGAGTGCCGGGTCGCAGGGGCGGCCCGCGTCGGGAGGAGGACTCTCATGACCATGCCGGTGATCGGTGCCGCGCCCTCGGTGGTGCTGCGGGCCGCGCTGCAGCTCTACCCGGCGCAGTACCGCCGGGAGCGCGGCGAGGAGCTGACCGAGGTGTTCGCCGACACGACGGCGGAGGGCGGTCGCGCGGCGGTCGCCCGGGAGGTGCTCGGCCTGGCCGTGTACGGGCTGCGGGTGCGGCTCGGGCTGACCGGCGCCTCGGCGGCCGGCCGGCTGCTCGCCCTGGCCGCGCCGATGATCGCCGGCGCGGTGGTCGGCGCCACGATGGTGCCCTGGCTGGCCACCGTGGACCGGACCACCAGCTGGCTCGCCTGGGACGACTCGTTGGGGAACCAGGTCCGGGCGTTCGCCCCGCCGGTGGCCGCGCTGCTGCTCGCGGTGGCGGCCCTGCTGGGGCGCTGGACGGCGGTGCGGGCCACCGCGCTGGTCCTGGGCGTCATCGGGCTGCGCCAGCTGGGCGAAGCCGTGCTCACCTCGCACTTCGACCTGTGGTGGGTCGGATACGTCGGGATGGCCTCGCTGCCCTTCGTGGCGGCCGCGCTGCTGCTGGTCGCCGCGCCGACCGACCTGCTGCCCCGGCCGACCGGGCGGACGGCCGGGCTGGTGCTGGCCGCGGCGGTGGCGGGCGGACTGCTGGAGGCGGCCCAGAACTGGGACGACACCACCTTCCCGCTGGACCGGGGGTGGGTGGTGGTGATGCTCGTCGCGCCGCTGCTGCTGACCTTCGCCGGGCTGCGCGGCCGGACGGTGCCGACGGCCGTGGGGGTGACGGTGCTGGTGGTGACCGGGCCGGGGTGCCTGTTCAACATCTGGCGTGAGGCCCACGGGGTCTCGAACCTGCTCCCGGTGGTGGTGCCGGCGCTGGGACTGCTGGTGCTGGTGGCGTTGGCGGTGCACCGGTCCGGCCGGCGGCCGGCCGTCGCGGCGGCCCACGGTCCGGCCTGACGGGGGTTGTCGGCACGGACGGCGGGGGTTGCCCGGGGCCGGCGCGGCGGGGACGCCGACCCGGTACGGCCGGATCGGGGTGCGGTCTCGCCGGGGCCGGCGGCATGTGGCAACCTACTGATATGTCTAGACCAATTTTCGAAGTCATCGCGCTGACGCCCCAGGACGCCCAGGCCGCCGAATCGGGTGGCGCCGACCGGCTCGAACTGGTCACGGACATGGCCGCCGACGGACTCACCCCGTCCGTCGAGGACTTCGCCCGGATCCGGGCCGCCGTCGGCATCCCGCTGCGCGTCATGCTCCGGGTCCGGGACGGCTTCACCCCCGGCGACCTGGACGAACTGTGCGCCCGGGCCGCCGCGTTGCGGGCCGAGGGCGCCGAGGAGTTCGTCCTCGGCTTCCTCGACGCCACGGGCGCCGTCGACCTCGCCGCCACCGCGGCCGTCGCCGAGGCGGTGGCCGGCTGCCGCTGGACCTTCCACCGGGCGATCGACCACAGCGCCGACCGGGCCGCCCTGCGGGCCGCCGTCGGCGCACTGCCCGGGCTGGACACCTTCCTCACCTCGGGCTCGGCCGCCGGGGTGGACGCCGGACGCGCCGTGCTGTCGGGCGAACTGGCCCGGGCCGGCGAGCCCGGGTACCGGCAGCGGATCCTGATCGGCGGCGGCCTGCGGGCCGAACACCTGAAGGAGCTCCGGGCGGAGGGCTTCGACGCTTTCCACGTCGGCGGCGCGGTGCGGGCCGACGGCTGGCGCTCGCCGGTGGATCCGGCCAAGGTCGCCGAGTGGCGGGCTTCGATCGACGCCTGAGCGCCCACCGGTGGGGCCGGTCCCGCGGCGCGGGACCGGCCCGTCGTCGTCAGCGCAACCGCTCGGGCAGCGGCTCGCTGTGCAGCACGGTCAGCCCGGAGACGGCGCGGGTCAGCGCCACGTACAGCCGCCGCAGTCCGGTCCGCTCGTCCGGCTCGCCGGCGATCACCGCGGCCGGCTCGTCCAGCACCACGTAGTCGTACTCCAGGCCCTTGGCCAGCGAGGCCGGGACGAGGGTCAGCCGGGCCTCGGCGCTGGTCTCGGTGCCGGGGGCGAGGTGCGGCAGGCCCGCCGCGGCCAGTGCCTCGGCGAACACCGGGATCCGGGCGTCGGCGGCGATCAGGCCGGTCGAGCCCTCGTGCTCCAGTGCCTCCCGGCAGGCGGCGACGACCGCCTCGACCGCGTCGGCCGGCTCCCCTTCGGCGATCCGGCGGATGGTCAGCGAACCGGGAGTGTCGCGGACCGAGGTGGCCGGGGCCAGGCCCGGAGCGATCGCCGGGAGCAGCCGGGAGGCGTACGCGATGACCTCCTCCGGCACCCGGAAGCCCTTGGTCAGCTCCTCGACGTGCGCCTCCGGCTTGCCCAGGTGGTGCAGGGCGTCCGGCCAGCTCGCGGTCGCCCACGGGGTGGTGCCCTGGGCGAGGTCGCCGAGGACGGTCGCCGAGCCGGTGGTGCAGCGGCGGCCGACCGCGCGGTACTGCATCGGGGAGAGGTCCTGCGCCTCGTCCAGCACCACGTGGCCGAGCGAGGGCGTGCGCTGCACCAGGTCGTTCGCCTCGTCCACCAGGACGGCGTCGGCCTGCGTCCAGCGGGCGGTCTTCACCGAGCGGCCGGGCTTGGGCCACAGCACCGCCTGCTGCTCCTCGGGCGTCAGCACGCCCTCGGCGCAGGCGGCCAGGAACTCCGGGTCGGAGAGCAGCCGCAGCACCAGCTTCGCCGGGTCGACGGCGGGCCAGCACTCCTTGACCACCGCCTTGACCGCGGTGTTGCGGGCCACCGCGTCCTGCACCCGGTCGTCCGGGGCCTCGCCGCCCTGCTCCATCTTCAGCAGCACGGCGTGCGCGATGCGCTGCGGCAGGGCGTCCCTGGCGGCGCCGTAGCGGACCTCACGGGCCTTCAACTCCTCGATGATCTCGACGAGTTCGTACACCGGGACGCGCCAGCGGCGGGAGCCGCGGACCACCACGCAGGGCTCGGTGGGCAGCGCGATGCCCGCCCGCACGGCCCGGCGCAGCACCTCGGCCATCCGGGCGTCGCCCTTCAGCCGGGCCGACTCCGGGCCGTCCTCGCCCCGGACCTCGACGTGCCCGACCAGCTGCTGCACGGTCGCCTGGGCGACGTCCAGCTCGCCGAGGGCGGGCAGCACCTGCTCGATGTAGGACAGGAAGGCGTTGTTCGGCCCGATCACCAGGGTGCCGGTCCGGGCCAGGCGTTCGCGGTGCGCGTACAGCAGGTACGCGACGCGGTGCAGGCCGACGGCGGTCTTCCCGGTACCCGGCGCGCCCTGGACGCAGATGGTGCCCGTGATGTCGGAGCGGACGATCTCGTCCTGCTCGGGCTGGATGGTGGCCACGATGTCGCGCATCGGGCCGACGCGGGGCTTCTCGATCTCGGCGGCGAGCAGGGCGGAGGAGGTGTCGGTCTCGGCCGGGTCGGTGAGGTGCTCGTCCTCGTAGGCGGTGAGTTCGCCGCCGGTGTAGCCGAAGCGGCGCCGCCGCTCGACGTCCATCGGTTCGGTGCGGCTGGCCCGGTAGAACGGCTGGGAGACCGGCGCCCGCCAGTCGATCACCATCGGGTCGCCGTCGGCGTCGTGGACGTGCCGACGGCCGATGTAGAAGTTCTCCCCGCCCCCGCCCTCGGAGAGCTCCTCGCTGATCGGGTGCAGGTAGTCCAGGCGGCCGAAGAACAGCGGGGTGTGGGAGAGGTCGGCCAGGGCGGCGATCCTCGCCTCGATCTGGTTGTGGAGGACGGCGGCGGAGACCCAGGTGCCGGTCACGTCGCGCAGGTCGAGCGACTCGACGTCCTCGCGCATCGCTCGCAGCGCGGCCCGGGACGAGGCCAGGTGGTCGCGTTCGCGCTGGAGGGGGTCGGTGGTGGTGGGGGTGGCGGGCACAGCGAACCTTTCCGGCTGTCCCGGTGGCGGGCGCAGCGGATCGATGGAGCTCACGGTGGGGTACGGCCGACCGGTTGCCGTACGGTCGGCGCCTCCCCCGGCTGCCTGCGGGACTTCAGCAGGTACCACGGTTCGGGAGGGGGCAGACGGACGATCTTAGACCTGTCGGGCCCGGTGTTCCAGCTCCGCAGGTCAGGGTCGGGGGCGGGCGGCCTCGGGGTTCGCCCTCCGGGATCCCCGGGGGCGCCGTACATCCTGAGGACGAGCCCCGCCGCGGCGGATACGGCCTTTGGAGTGATGCCGGCGGCCGGTCGGGTGCCTACCGTTGAAGACATGAGCACCCAGAACAGAAACCCCCGGACCGGTCCGGCCGGCGCCACCGCCGCCGCCGGGCGCCACCACAACCGGCTGAGCACCGCCGTCCGCAACGTCGGCATCGCCCTGGACACCGCCGCGCGCGTGATCTTCCTCGGGCGCGACGGTGTCCGCTACTGAGCGTTCCCCCGGTTACGGCGCGTCGGCTACAGCACGTCGTCCGCGTCGATGATCCGGTACGCGTAGCCCTGCTCGGCCAGGAAGCGCTGCCGGTGGGCGGCGAAGTCCTGGTCCACGGTGTCCCGGGCGACCACCGAGTAGAAGTGGGCCGAGTGGCCGTCCGCCTTGGGGCGCAGCACGCGGCCGAGGCGCTGGGCCTCCTCCTGGCGGGAGCCGAAGGTCCCGGAGACCTGGATGGCCACCGTGGCCTCGGGCAGGTCGATCGAGAAGTTCGCGACCTTGGAGACCACCAGGACGCCGATCTCCTTGTTCCGGAAGGCGTCGAAGAGCTTCTCGCGCTGGGCGTTGCTGGTCTCGCCCTTGATCACCGGGGCGTCCAGGGCCTCACCGAGTTCGTCCAGCTGGTCGATGTACTGGCCGATGATCAGCGTCTGGTCCTTCTCGTGCTTCTTGACCAGCGCCTCCACCACCCGCCGCTTGGTCGCCGTCGTGGCGCAGAAGCGGTAGCGCTCCTCCGGCTCGGCGGTCGCGTAGGCGAGCCGCTCGGAGTCCGTCAGGGTGACCCGGACCTCGCAGCAGTCGGCCGGCGCGATGTAGCCCTGCGCCTCGATCTCCTTCCACGGGGCGTCGAAGCGCTTGGGACCGATCAGGCTGAACACGTCGCCCTCGCGGCCGTCCTCGCGCACCAGCGTCGCCGTCAGGCCGAGCCGTCGGCGGGCCTGCAGGTCGGCGGTGAACTTGAACACCGGCGCGGGCAGCAGGTGCACCTCGTCGTAGACCACCAGGCCCCAGTTGCGGGCGTCGAACAGCTCCAGGTGCGCGTAGACGCCCTTCCGCTTGGTGGTCATCACCTGGTAGGTGGCGATGGTGACCGGGCGGATCTCCTTCCTGGTGCCGCTGTACTCGCCGATCTCCTCCTCGGTGAGCGAGGTGCGCTTGACCAGCTCGTGCTTCCACTGGCGGGCCGAGACGGTGTTGGTGACCAGGATCAGCGTGGTCGACTTGGCGTGCGCCATCGCGGCCGCGCCGACCAGCGTCTTGCCGGCACCGCAGGGCAGCACGACCACGCCGGAGCCGCCGTGCCAGAAGCCCTCGACGGCCTGCGCCTGGTACGGGCGCAGCTGCCAGCCGTCCTCCGCCAGGTCGATCGGGTGGGCCTCGCCGTCCACGTACCCGGCGAAGTCCTCGGCGGGCCAGCCGAGCTTGAGCAGCACCTGCTTGATCTGTCCGCGCTCGGAGGGGTGCACCACCACGGTGTCCGGGTCGATCCTGGCGCCGACCAGCGGGGCGACCTTCTTCGAACGCAGCACCTCCTCCAGCACCGGCCGGTCGGTGGTGGCCAGCACCAGCCCGTGCGTCGGGTGCTTGAGCAGCTGGAGCCGCCCGTACCGGCCCATGGTGT
The DNA here is from genome assembly GCF_042735125.1 of Kitasatospora sp. NPDC059599. Classification (NCBI taxonomy): domain Bacteria; kingdom Bacillati; phylum Actinomycetota; class Actinomycetes; order Kitasatosporales; family Streptomycetaceae; genus Kitasatospora; species Kitasatospora sp. NPDC059599. The sequence continues at coordinate 19,073 of NZ_JBHWCL010000015.1, forward strand.
CGGCCACGTCCACCAGCAGTGCGTGCGGCACCGGGTAGCGCGAGTACGTCACCAGGGCGTCCACCACCTGCTCGGCGTCGTGCCCGGCCGCCCGGGCGTTCCACAGCCCGAGCGGGGTCACCCGGTACGTGTGCACGTGCTCGGGCGCCCGCTCCAGCTCGGCGAACGGGGCGATGGCGCGACGGCAGTCGGCGGCCTTGGGGTGGTCGATCTCCAGGAGAAGAGTTTTGTCGCTCTGGACGATGAGCGGTCCGTCGTTCACGCGGGGGAGCCCTCCACTGGCTGACATGGTGGTTTGACGCAGACCCTCCAGTGTCGCGCATTCCGCCGCCGTCGTGGAGGGACCGTGTGGAAGGGCCGTGTGGAAGGGCCGTGCGGACGGGCCGTGTGGACGGGCCGGTGTGGGGCTACTTCCACTCGTAGAAGGTGCCGGTGGACTTCCCGCTGGCGTCGGTGTCGAACTCGAAGACGCCGGCGACGCCGTTGAGGCGTTCGAGGGCGGGGGAGACGGTGGCGAAGAAGAGCGCGCCGCGGAAGCTGGTGCCGCCGTCCTTCGTCATGTGGCCGACGCCGCTGCCGTGCCAGGTGACGGTGTCGCCGTCGGCGGTCATGTCGATGCCCTGGCCCTCGCCGTAGAGCGTGCCGTCGGGCCGGGCCTCGGCTTCGTAGGTGCCGAAACCGCTGACCGCGGTGCCGAAGTAGTCGCCGGTGCCGCGGAACGAGACCTCGACGGTGACGTGGCCGTCACCGGCGGAGAGGACGCGTCGGCCGGTCTCCTGGCTCGCTGTTTCGCCGATCTTGTCGCCGAGCATGGGTTTCCTCCTGTCGGGATCCCCCTGTTCCAGCCTGCGCCGGGCGCGGGCGGCGGGCAACGGCGCGCAGTGACCACCGTGCGTGCTCGCTCGTTGAGCAGGTCATGAAGAAGTCGAAGCGCGTTCTCACCGCACTCGCCCTGATGGGCACGGCCTTCGCCGCCACCGCCTCCTCCGCGGGCTCCGCCCACGCCCTCGCGGGCATCGGTGAGGGGCCCGGCGGCCTGCTCGCGGCGCCCGGGTTCCTGATCGCCGACCAGGTCGGCGGCGGCTCGCTGCCGATCGGGCAGGGGGAGATCGGCAGCCTGGCGGACAAGGCGGTCCAGGAGAAGATGAAGGAGTCGAAGGGGCACTGACGCCCCGTCATCACCCTTCCCGTCGTCCCGTCGCCCCTGCGCTCCGGTGTGCGTCGGCTACTCGTCGAGTTCCGCGACGCCGGTGATGCGGTGGAGGGCGAAGGTGCGCAGTTCGTCGGCGTGGTGGTCGAAGGCGGTGACGAAGCCGCCTTCGACCTTGACCGGGTCGATGATCCGCTGGCTGGCGATGCCCTCGGCGTTGAGGTAGCCGATCCACATGCGCTCGCCGAGCAGGACGGCCGTCTGCAGGGAGGCCAGCGTCTCGGCGGCGGCGGTGCGGGGGAGTTGGCGCGGGTCGGCGGTGGGTTCGCGGCGGGTGGCGGTGGCGGCGCGGTCGCCGGCCCGGATGGCCTTGACGGCGGCGGCGAGGAGCACGTCGTCGGGGGTCGGCGGGCCGTCGGGGACGGGGACGGGCGCGCTGCGGGGCGGGGTGCGGTGGCTGTCCGGGCGGGTGATCAGCACGTCGCCCTCGGCGGACTCGGCGGCCGGTGCGTAGCCCATGGTGCGCAGGGTGGTGAGCAGGACGTCGGGGGCGGCCTGGGCGGCGAGGACGGTGGGGGCGAGCAGCCGTAGCCGCAGCTCGGCGGAGCGGCGGTCGGCGAGGACCTCGTTCAGCAGCGACGGGTCGTCGCAGCGCAGGTAGGAGGAGGCGGAGCCGACCCGCAGGATGCCGTGCCGGCGGGCGACGTCGTCGATCAGGTACATGAGCGGCTGGGGGACGGGCGTCCGGCTGTGCTGCTCCAGGAAGGTGCGCAGGTCGGCGGCGGTGCGTCCGGCGTCGAGGGCGCGGCGGACGGACACCGGGGTGAAGCGGTAGACGGTGGCGCCGCCCTTGGACTCGATGTCGGCGCACAGCGCGAGGGCGTGGGCGAGCGGGGTGAGCAGCGGGCCGGGGGCGACCGCGGTGAGGTCCGGCTGGAGGATCACGTGGTCCAGCGGCCGGGGGAGCAGTGGGGCGAGCACCGCGGCCGGGTCGGCCTCGGCGGTGAGCAGGGCGCGGGCGGGGGCGGCGAGGGCGCCGCGGCCGGTGACGCCGAGGAGTTCGGCCTCGTCGAGGGTCCAGGTGGTGAGCTCGTCGCGCAGTTCGCGGCCGTCCGGGCCGGTCGGGCCGCCGCGCAGCGGGCGCTGCCACCGCAGGGTGGGGAGCAGTTCCGCGGCGGTGGCCGGGGTGCCGGGCGGGAGTTCGGCGAGCAGGGCGAGGGCGGCGCGGCGGACGGACGGGGCGAGGGTGCGGTCGAGTTCGGGGCCGAGGGCGGCGCGCGCCCTGCCCTTGCCGTCCGGGGTGCCGGCGAGGGCGGGGACGCGGGTGGCGGCGAGCCAGGCGGTGGCGAGGACGGTCCACCGCTCGGCGGTGTCCAGCTGCAGCCAGGCGTCGTACCCGGGGGTGGGGGCCCAGCGTTCGTCCACCTCGCCGTCGGGGGCCAGCAGGCCCGCCGTGTAGGCGAGTTCGAGCCAGAAGGCGGCCTGCTGCTCGGTGGTCTCCAGGGCCTGGGCGGCGCGCTTGAGGTCACGGACGCCGAGGCCGCCGGCGCGCAGGGTGAGCGGCGGGGTGAGGCCCCAGCCGTCCAGCAGTTCCTCGACGGTCCGGACGGCGGTGTGGGCCTGGCCGGCCGCGGCGCCGTCCACGGCCTGTGGATCGCGCGGGGCGGCGGCGGGCTCGGGCTCGGGCTGGACCGGTTCGACGGTGCGGTGGGTGCGGCCGCCGCGCAGGTGGAGGGCGAGTTCGCGGGGCAGCACGACACTGCCGGGGCTGGTGGGCAGCAGCAGGCCGCGGGCGAGCAGCCATTCGACGGGGCTCTGCGCGTCCTCGGCGGTGACCGGGCGGGCGGCGTCCGGGACGGTGCCGGTGGGCGGGCCCCAGACCAGCCGGTCCAGCAGCCGCAGCGCGGGCTCGGGGGCGGTGTCGAGCAGGGCGGCGCAGCGGACGCGGTCGGTGAGCAGCGCGGTGAGCGCGGCGATCGCGGTGACCGGGTCCGGGGTGGGGGGCTGGCCGGCCGAGGCGAGCAGCTGCTGCAGCCGGGCCGGGGACATGCCCACGGTGGCGTCGGCGAAGGTCGGGCCGAGGCCGGTACGGCCGGGGTTGGCCGCGGTCGGGGCGAGCGCCTCGCGGACGGCGAGGACCAGCCGCAGGCCGTTGTCCGGGCCCCAGAGCAGCGACCGGTCGCGCAGGGTGGCGATCGCGCGGGGCAGCGCGGCGGCGACGGCGGACCGGTCGGCCGGGGTGAGCGGGGTCGCGCCGGGGTGCGGCCTGACCTTGGCCGGGCCGGTCAGCAGCGAGCGGACCGTGCTCACGGAGGTGCCGTCGGGGGCGGTGGCCAGCGCCTCGGCGGCCTGCAGGGTGAAGCGGTCGAGCCGCTCCAGGGCGCGCAGCGCGGAGGCCCGGGAGGAGAGCCGGGCGGACAGCTGGGTCAGGTCGCCGGGGACGGGGTTCAGCAGGTCGGGACGGGAACGGAGCAGGGCGGCGAGCGCGTCGTCGGGACGGGCGCGCAGCTCCTCGGCGAGGGTGCGCGGGCCGGTGGCGGACCTGCCCCGGCGTTGGGGGCCCTGCTGTGTGGTCATTCGACCTAGGTTAGTCGGGCGGGCGGACGGCGAGGTGTCCTCGTGCCGCCCGGGACGGGCCCGGTGTCCGGGGCGGGCCGCCGACCAGCGCCGGTCGGCCCTGCTCCGCCCGGGGGCGGCTCTGCTCCGGTCCGCCCTGCTCCGCCTCGCTCCGCCTCGCCCGTCGGACTCGCGTGGTCGGGGGCGGGGTGGGTAGCGTCACGCCGAGGGCGGTTCGGTGGGCGGCCGCGCTCTTCATGGGCGGGCCGGGCGAGGCGGGGTGTCGGTGATGACGGACGGCGAGTGGTGGCGCAAGAGCGGGCCGTGGAGCGAGCGCTCGGTCGGGGGCGCGGAGGACGGGCCCGCGCGCGGCGGCGCCGTGCACGGCGCTCCGACGGGCGCTCAGGACACCGCGGGCGCCCCGTCCGTGCCTCCGGTGCCGTCGGCACCGCCCTCGTTCGTCAAGGACCCCGACAGCGTGTACGACCCGCCCGCGCCGAGTGCGGGTGGGATCCCCTCCGTCCCGTTGAACCCGCCGGACGCGGTCGACGCCGAGGCGCGGGCGGCCGCGATCCCGCCGCCGACGGTGAGCAGCACCGGCCCGTGGACCATGACGGTGTTCGACTTCTCGGACGGGCCTGAGCCCGCGCCGCAGCCGGTCCCCGAGCAGCGTGCGGGGGAGGCGGCGGCCGTGGCCGGTGAGGCGGGCGGGACCGCCGGGCAGCCGGTGCAGCCAGGGGCGGACCGGAAGGCCCGGGGGAAGTCGAAGAAGCTGCGGAAGGCCAGGGGCAAGGCGGCTCCCGAGGCCCCCGCCGCCGGGGCGAAGGGCGCGGCAGGGAAGGGTGCGGCAGGGAAGGCCGGGGCAGGGAAGGGGGCGACGGGGAAGGGTGCGGCCGGGAAGGACGCCGGGGCCCGCAAGCCTTCCCCGCTGATCCTGCTCTCCAGTGCCCTGTTGGTCGGCGGCGCCGTCTCCGGCTTCTTCCCGGTCATGCTGGCGGGCTGGGGTCTCGGCTATCTGTCCCGCCAACTCTCCGACCTGACCCGCAAGTTCGTGATCCTCGGGATCCCGCTGATCACGATGAGCGCGACCACGCTGATGGCCATGCAGCACGCCAAGCAGGGCGGTGCCCAGGGCGGCGGACTGCAGTCGGGTTCCCCGCTGGGGCAGATCGGCTGGTCGTCGGCCCCGAACGTGCTGCGGGTGTCCGCGGTGATCTCCGCGGTGGTCCTGCTGTTGCTCGGGATGCGCCGCCGTCCGCCGCAGCAGGGCTGAGGCGGGGCGGCGGGCGGTCGTCGGTCCCCTGTCTCAGCCGTCGGCGAGGTGGACGAGGCGGCGGAAGGTGTCCGGGTCGCCGAGGTGGTCGGTGATCCAGCGGGCGACGGTGGCCCGGGTCGCCGTGCCGGCGCGGGGGAGCGGCCGGTCGTAGGAGATCTGGGGGTTCGTGGACGGCGGGCCGTCCTTGAGCATCGGTACGCGGACGACCGTCCAGGCGATGTCCGACTCGGCGAGCACTGCCTCCATCCGGGCCAGGTCGTGGTGGATCTCCCGGTACAGCCGTTCGACGACGAGCCTGGTCACGACCCGCTGGGCGAGGGGCAGCCGCCCGGTGTCCAGGCCGGCCGAGCTCATCGTCACCAGGTGTCGGGCGCCGCCGGCCCGGGCGGCGGCCGTCAGCGCCCGGGCGCCGTCGGAGAACACGGTGGTGGCCTGGCGGCCGGTGCTGCCGAGGGTGGCGACGACGACGTCCTGGCCGTTCAGCGGCCCCTGCAGGGTGTCCGGTCGGCGGACGTCGGCGGACTCGGTGCGCGGGGTGCCGTGCGCGAACTCCGGTAGCCGGTCGGGGGTGCGCGCGACGGCGGTGACGGTGTGGCCGGCGGCGAGTGCGAGGTCGACCACCAGGCGGCCGGTGCGGCCGGTGGCGCCCACGACTGCGATCCTCATCGGTTCCTCCTCGGGTCCGGCACGCCCGTGCCGGCTCTTGTGATTCATTCAGACGGACTGTATGAATGAAATCAGTGAACCACAGCACACCGTGAGAGCAAGCCGGAGCAAGACCGGAAGCCGGACCGAAGGAGTGATGGGACATGGGAGTTCGACAGGCTCGGTACCCCGACCTGAACGGCAAGATCGTGGTGATCACCGGCGGCAGCCGGGGCATCGGCGCGGAGACCGCCCGCGGCTTCGCCCGCCAGGGCTCGGCCGTCGCCGTCCTCGGCCGCGACGAGGCGGCGCTGGCGAAGGTCGCCGGGGAACTGCGCGCGGACGGCGCCAGGGCGCTGGGGCTGGTCGCCGACTGCACCGACGCGGCGGCGCTCGGTGCCGCCGCCGACCGGATCGAGCGGGAACTCGGCCCGGTCGACGTCCTGGCCGCCTTCGCGGGCGGCGACGGCTACCCCGTACCGACCGTCCGCGAGACCGAGGAGCACTGGCGGGCCGTCCTGGACGGCAACCTCAACGCCACCTTCCTCACCGTCCGGGCTTTCCTTCCCGGGCTGTTGGCGCGTCGCAGCGGTTCGGTCGTGACCATGGCCTCCACCGCGGGCCGGCTGCCCAGCGGCTCCTCCGCCGCGTACGCCGCGGCCAAGGCGGCCGTGCTGATGTTCACCCGCCACCTCGCCGTGGAGGTCGCCGGCGAGGGCGTCCGGGTCAACGCGATCGCGCCCGGGGCCGTCCGCACCGAGCGGACCGCCGCCCACATGCCGCCCGAGGTGCAGGCCGCGGTCGCCGCCGCCCACCCGCTGGGGCGCCTCGGCGAACCGGAGGACCTCGCCGCGGCCACGCTGTTCCTGGCCTCCGAGGCGTCGTCCTGGATCACCGGGCAGACCCTGGACGTCAGTGGCGGCCGGGTCATCCTCTGAGCGCGTCGACGGACCGGCCCGTGTGAACCGACCGGCCCCGGCCCCGGCCCCCGGCTGCGGGGTGGTGCCGGGGCGCGCCGGCCCCGGAGGACCGATCGGCGATACTGCCAGTTCACGCGGAACCGCCGGTTCGCGCGGACGGTCGACGCGGAGCGAGTGGAGGCGAGCGGGATGAGTCCCCGGGGCTACCGGATGGGACAGCGGCAGGCGGAGGTCGACGAGACCCGGGCCCGGATCGTCGCCGCCGCCCGGGCCCATCTGGCCGAGACCGGCGCGGTGTCGCTGGACGCGGTCGCCCGCCGCGCGGACGTCGCCCGGGCCACCGTCTACTACCAGTTCGGTTCCAAGGTGGGCCTGCTGGAGGCGGTCTGCGACGCCCTCGCCGCCCAGGGCGGCATGGCCCGGCTCGCCGAGGCGTTCACCCTGGCCGACCCGTGGGCGGCGGTGGACCGCTTCGTCGAGGTGATGGGCGGCTTCTGGGCGGTCGACCGGGTGTGCACCCGCCGGCTGCGCGCCCTCGCCGCCCTCGACGACGAGGTCGGCCGGGTCATCGCCGACCGTGACGCCCGCCGTCGCGAGGGTGCCGCGGTCCTGACCGGGCGGCTGCCGGACGCCCCGGCCGACGCGGCGAGCCTGCTCTTCGTGCTGACCGCCTTCGAGACCTACGACGCCCTGGCGGCTGAGGCGGCGGCCGAGCCGGAGGGTGACCTGACCGCCGCCGTCCCCGCCGTCACCGGCCTGGTCCGCGCCGCCCTGGGTGCGGACCGGGCGGGGGCGTAGGGCCCGCGGGCCTCAGTGCAGCGGGAGCGCCTTCACGCCGGAGAGCAGCGGGATCAGCTGGTAGTTCCCGTCCCCGGCGCCGCAGGAGGGCTTGGTGTCAGGGGTGTCGGAGATGTTCGTCCCGGCCTTGAACCGACCGTCCCCGCTCGCGGTGAAGGTCGTGAAGTGGTCGTGGAAGCGGTCGAAGTAGTACATGCACTGGTGCAGGTTCAGGTACCGCCCGGCGGTCAGGTCCAGGGGCGTGGCGCTCGACAGCAGCGGAACGGAGTGGTCGACGCCGCCGCCGTCACCGCAGCTCGGGGCGGTGTCACGGGAGTCGGAGACGTTGGTGGAGGCGAAGAACTTGTAGTCCGTGGTCCCGACCGTCGTGGTGAGGTGGTCCTGGTCGTAGTCGCTCCAGAAGACGCACTGGTGCAGGTTCAGGTAGCGCCCGGCCGTCAGGTCGTAGCCCTCGGCGGCGGTGTACACGTTGCGCTCGTAGTTCCCGTCCCCCGCGCCGCACACGGCGGCGGGCACGGGCGTGTCGGAGACGTTCGTCCCGGCGCTGAACCGTCCGTCCTGGCTCGGGACCAGGGTGGTCATGAGGTCGAAGCCGGCCGACCAGAAGGCGCTGTAGACGCACTGGTGCAGGTTCAGGTAGCGGCCCGCCGGGGGCGGCGGGGTGGTGTCGGCGGTGGCGGCGGGGGCCGGGCCGACCAGGGTGGTGACGGTCAAGGCGGCGCCGGCGAGTGCGGCGCGGGAGCGGGGGGACAGGCGCATCGGGGGAGTCTCCGTGGTGCGGTGCGGCCGCTCTGAGCGAGCGGCCGTCACGCACGAGGCTTCCCCGGGTGCCCGGCGCTCCCGGCCGGCGCTCCGGAGGTTCACCTGAACGACCGGCTGCCCCGACGCGCTGTGTTGGCGTCGAGGTCAACTGGCCTGTCCGGTGGTGGTGCTGAGGATCCCGGCGAGGACGGCCGCCGGGTCGTCGGTGGGCAGGGCGTGCCCGGTGTCCGGGACGAGGTCGACCCGGGCGGCCGGGGCGAGGCGGTGCAGCCGGGCGGCGACTTCGCGGGCGTCGTGCAGGGCGCTGCGCTCGCCGAGGAGGAAGAGGGCGGGGGCTCGCAGCCGGCCGAGTTCCTCGTCGGTGAGGGTGGTGGCCAGGGGCAGTCGGCGGCGGAAGCCCATCGAGGCGCGCATCAGGGTCATCAGCTCGGTGTCCAGGATCGCGCTGTTGCCGACGAGTCCGGCCAGCCGGGGCCGGAGGGGGCGCGGGGCCAGGGCGGCGAGGCCGCCGGCGATGAGCCAGGTGTAGAAGCGGCGGCCCGGGTCGGCCAGGCCCGCCGGGTCGACCAGGGTGAGGGTGCTGGTCCGCCCGGGGTGGTGGATCTGGTGGTTGAGGGCGATCCAGCCGCCGTAGGAGCAGCCGACCAGGTGGACGGCGGGCAGGTCGAGGGTGGTGAGGAGGTCCTCCAGCCAGGCGGCGGCGTCGCGGCCGTCGCGGACGGGGGCGGTCTGCACGCTGGCGCCGGGTTCGCCGATGGTGTCGACGGCGATGACGGGGTGCCGTCGGGCGAGGGCGTCGAGGTAGTCGTGCCACATCAGGGCGTTGCCGCCCGAGCCGGGCAGCAGGACGATCGGCTGCCCCTCGGCGGGGCCGGTGCGGTGGACGCGGGTGGTGCCGAAGCCGGTGGGGACGTCGACCGAGGTCCGCGCCCCCGGCCACAGCTGGGTCAGCGCGCGCTCGTAGGCGGCGTGGAAGCGGGCTTCGGCCTTGCCGTTCCTGAACTCGCTGATTCGCATGGTACATGTGTATCACAGGCATGATACGGGTGTATCAGGAAAGAGGGGCCCGACCGCGGGCCCGGTCAGGGAGGCCGGAACCATGACCGCGAAGGTCGACCACGAGGAGCGCCGACGGCAGATCGCCGAGGCCCTGCTGCGCATCGCCGACACCGAAGGGCTGCAGGCGGCCAGCATGCGGGCGGTCGCGACGGAGGCCGGCGTCTCACTGCGGCTCGTGCAGTACTACTTCACGACCAAGGAGGGCCTGCTGCTCGACGCCCTGGCCAGGCTCGGCGCCCAGCTCCAGGCCCGGATGGAGCGCTGGATCGGCGAGGAGCGCGCCCCGCGCGAGGTGGTCACCGCCATCCTGTCCTGCATCCTGCCGACGGACGCCGAGAGCCGCCGGATCACCAGGACGTACGCCGCGTACTACGCGCTCGTGCTCAACGACCCCGCGGTACTGGAGAAGCAGGCCGCGCAGCCGCCGGTCGTACTGGAGGGCTTCCTCGCCAAACAGCTCCGCGCGGCGCAGGAGGCCGGTCGGATCGACGCCCGCCGGGACGTCGGGGCGGCCGCCGCCGGGCTGCTGGCCATGGTCAACGGACTCGGATCGAGCGTCCTGGGCGGTCAGCGCAGCGGCGAGGAGGCACTGGCGATCCTCGCGTACCACCTGGACGAGCTGTTCCGGGTGGCGTGAGCCCGGCGGCCCCGCGCGCTCGTCGGCACGAGGGGCCGCCGGTGCGAGGAGCCGCCGGTGCGGCCTACAGCCGGTCGGCCAGGGCCCGGTGGATCCGCCGCCAGGCGTCGGCGGTGGCGGCGGCGTCGTGCCCGTCGGCCCGGTCGGCGGCGAAGCCGTGGCCGGCACCCGGGTAGGTGACCAGCTCGTGGGCGACCCCGGCCTCGGTGAGCTTCTCCTCGACGGCCTTCCACTCGTCGAGCGGCAGGATGTGGTCCTGGTCGCCGTTGAAGCCCAGCAGGAACACGCCGTTGGCGGCGATACGGTCGGCGGTCTCCAGCGGCGGCACCGGGCCGACGAGCGGGAAGCCGGAGTTGAGCATCCAACCCGGGTAGAACACGGCGGCCAGCTCGAAGCGCAGCTCGGTGGCGGCGCGGACGGCGATGTGACCGCCCATGCTGGTGCCCAGGAACGCCACCCCGTGGACGCCGGCCGCTTCGCGTGCGGCGGCCAGCGCGTCGGTGGCGTCGGCCACCAGCTGGTTGCGGTCCAGGGCGCGCATCAGGACGAGCCCCGCCTCCCGCTCCTCGGCGCTGTAGCCGAGTTCGGTGCGACGGGCGTCGCGCCAGTAGAAGTCCGGTGCCAGCGCGACGTAACCGAGGGCGGCCAGCTCGGCGCAGATCCCGCGGACGTAGGCGTTGACCCCGTACAGCTCGGCGCAGACGACGACGGCGCCGCGCACCTCGCCGTCCGGATGGTGGACGTAGGCCTCGATGCCGCCCGACGCCCCGATCTCCTGCCACTGACCTGTCATCAAATCCCCCGTGCTGTGGGCCGGATGTGTCCGGCCGGATGGTGTCGGCCGACATCGTAGACGGTCGCCGCGCATGGGCCGGCCTCCGCGCGGGCCGGGGGTTAACACCCGTACGGGACGGGTGCTTCCCCCGTTCTCCGAGGCCGCGTGCCGGACCAGACTCGGGGCATGTCCACACAGACCGTGACGACGGCCGTCGCCCCCGCCCCGCAGGCGGAGCGCAGCGCCGGCAGCGACTTCGCCCGACTGAGCCGCCGGATGGCCGCCGAGGGCCTGCTCGACCGGCGCCCCGGTTACTACGCCGTCCGCATCGCCCTGGTGCTCGCCGCGTTCCTCGGCGGCTGGTACGCGGTGTTCGCGCTGGGCGACACCTGGTGGCAGCTCGGCCTGGCGGCGGCGATGTCCGTCGTCTTCGCCCAGGTCGCCCTGCTGTCGCACGACCTCGCGCACCGCCAGGTCTTCAGCCACCGGCTGCCGAGCGAGATCGGCGGCCGGATCGCCGCGAACCTGCTGATGGGCATGAGTTACGGCTGGTGGATGAACAAGCACACCCGCCACCACGCCAACCCCAACCACGAGGAGCGGGACCCGGACGTCGCGCCCGACCTCCTGGTGTGGTCCCAGCGGCAAGCCCGGCAGGCGAACGGGATCGCCCGGTTCATCGGCCGCCGGCAGGCGTACCTGTTCCTCCCGCTGCTCCTGCTGGAGGGCCTCAACCTGAGCTTCAACAGCTTCCGCGCGCTGCGCAGCCCCACGATGAAGCGGCCGGTGCTGGAGGGCGTGCTGCTGGTGGTGCACTTCGCGGCGTACTTCGGCCTGGTGTTCACGGCGCTGCCGACGGGGAAGGCGGTCGCGTTCCTGGCCGTGCACCAGGCGCTGCTCGGGGTGTACCTGGGCTGCGTCTTCGCGCCGAACCACAAGGGCATGCTGATGGTGACGCCGGAGATGAAGCTGGACTTCCTGCGCCGCCAGGTGCTGACCTCGCGCAACGTGCGGGGCGGTACGGTCGTCGACTCGGTGATGGGCGGCCTCAACTACCAGGTGGAGCACCACCTGTTCCCCAGCATGCCGACCCCCGCGCTCGGCCGGGCCGCCCGGATCACCCGGGAGTTCTGCGCGGAGGAGGGGATTCCGTACTACGAGACGGGCCTGCTGCGGTCGTACCGCGAGGTGTTCGCCCACCTGCACCGGACGGGGGAGCCGATCCGCTTCGGCGAGTGAGGCAGGGGGACGGGCGCGGGGCGGGGGCGGGGGCGGGGACGGGGAGTGGGAGTGGGAGCGGGAGTGGGAAGTCGGTGGGGCCCACATACCAAACCCCTTTGTGAAATAAAACCCCCCCCGGCACCCGGTTGTCCGGGGAGTCCACCCCAACCCA
>NZ_JBHWCL010000015.1:31052-35580 GCF_042735125.1 Kitasatospora sp. NPDC059599
GGGGGGGGGGGGGGGGGGGGGGGGGGGGGGGGGGGGGGGGGGGGGGGTGGGGGTGGGGGCGGGGGTGGGGCTTGGGGGGGGGGCCCACTCCCCACTCCGGTTGGTGACTTCAACCCCGGCAGGGCACCGGGTTGTCCGGGGAGTCCAGCCACACCGTCCCGCCGTCGGGCGTGACGGTGAGACCGAAGCGCTCGAAGCCGGGGCGGCCCCGGTCGTCCCACCAGCGCCAGGCGGACCGCACCTCGTCCCAGAGGCTGCGGGGGCCGGACTGCACGACCTCGTACGCGGTGCGGCCGGGCTCCCAGTCGACGGTGGCCCAGGACGTCACGGCCGTGTCGTGCAGCCAGAGGGTGTAGGAGCCGTCGCCGTAGCGCTCGACGAGCGGGAAGGCCCCGGGCACCTGCGCCCCGATGGCGAACATGGCCGCCCAGTCGCCGACGTCCTCCGGAGAGAGGTCCGTCACCGAGGCGGTGCCGTCCGCCGGCCACGGCCCGGACAGGTAATTCAGGCTGCCGGGGCGGGCCGCGCGCTGTTGGCGCAGTCGCATGAAGGCGGATGATCCGACGAACCGGCCGCTCGCCGTGCCGTCGTCGCCGACGGTGAGCCGGACGACCGCCTCCCCGCCGTACTCGGGCCCCCAGGGGGCGACGATCAGCCCGCCGGGGCGGGTCTGCTTGATCCAGGCGGACGGGATGCGGCCGACCGAGCACGTGGCGATCACCCGGTCGTACGGTGCGCGGGGCGGGTGCCCGACCGCTCCGTCGCCGACCACGAGCGTCGGCGAGTACCGGGCGCGTTTCAGCCGGAGCTGTGCCTCGGCGGCGTTGTCCCCGTCCACCTCGACCGACACGACGTTGCCGGAGCCGAGGCGGTGGGAGAGCAGCGCGGCGTTCCAGCCTGTGCCGGTGCCGATCTCCAGCACCCGGTCACCGGGCTCGGCGTCCAGGGCGGCGAGCATCGAGAACACCATGGTCGGCATGGAGTTGGAGGACGTGGGGGTGGTGCCACGGCCCTCCCCGGTGTGGTCGCCGTCGTCCCACTGCGTGGTGAGCGGGACGTCGGAGTAGACGGCACGCCACCAGTCGGCCGGATCGGCGTGCCTGTTCACCGCGTCGCCCTGGCGGACACCGTCGCCGTTGCCGGGCCAGACGAGGGCGGGGACGAACCAGTGACGGGGGACGGCGTCGTAGGTGGAGAGCCAGTCCGAGGTGAGCGACCCGTTCGCGATCAGCGCGGAGGCCAACCGGGCCCGGCCGGCCTCCGCATCCTGCTGCTCGATCACGCGTCAGTCGCCCGACGCCGGGCCGCTGCCGTCCGAGGTGTTGCCACCCTCGTCGCTGCCGCCGCCACCGTGCTTGTTGCCGCTGCTACTGTCGTCCTGCCGGCCGCCGCCGCTGCCGGAGCCGGACCCGCCGCCGTGCTTGCCGTTGTCGAACACGGGCATGTGATTCCCCTTTCAACGGCGGTGTCGAATACCGCCGTTGAGAAGTACGGTAGGGCGGCGGAGCGGGCGGGACGGTGGGCGATTCTCGAATATTCCGGACGCGGGCCGGCGGGGTTCGCGAGGATTCTTCAGAGGGCGCCGAGCGCCCGGCGACAGCGGGTGATCACCTTGTGGGCGTCCGCGCCGTAGACGGCGGAGGCGGCCAAGGTCTCCCAGACGCGCAGGTAGAGGGACACGTTCTCGGGCTGGTCGAGCCAGAGCTCGGCGTGCCAGTCCTCGACGATGACCAGTCGCTCGTCGTGGATCCAGAAGCCGTTGGCGGGAGCCAGCTTCAGCGGTGCTTCGAACGGCACGATGCCCACAGAGACGGTGTCCAGCCCGATCACACCGCTGAGCCGGTCGAGCTGCGCGGCCATGACGGCCGGCGGGCAGAGCTGTGCGCGCAGGGCTGCTTCCCACATGACGATGTGGTACTTCTTGCCCGGCCGATAGAGGAGTTCCTGCCTCCGTATGCGGGCACGTACGGCATCCTCGACGTCGCGTGGCGACTGGTGGAGGTCGGCGTTCGCATTGAAGACATGGCGAGCGTATTCGGCCGTCTGGAAGATGCCGACGACCACGGAGTTCTGCCACGCGCGCTTGACAGTCGATCGCTCGTGTTCGGCGGTCACCGTGTCCTGTACGGGCCTGTGGCCGGCGGCCAACTGCCTCCGCCAGGAGCGGGTCCCTGATTCGAACGCCCGGAGTCTGGCCGCCAACTCGGCAGCCACCTGGGGCTGCTCGACGCCTTGGGCCCATGCGGTGAGGTCGTCGTGGGTGGCCGTCTGGCGGCCGGTCTCCAGCTTGCTGACCTTCGACTGCGTCCAGCCGAGCCGGTCGGCCAGTTGCCGACCTGTGAGACCGCCCTCGGCCCGCAGCTCACGGAGCCGCTGACCGAGGGCGATTCTGGCGTGCTGGAAGTCGGTGCTCACACGTCGGACGGTACCTGAGCCCGGAACTCGTGGTGCGGGATGGCGAAGTGCCAGGCGGCGTCGCGCTCCTGGCAGGCGCGGGCGACCCGCACCGGGTCGGTGATCAGCTCGACGTGGGTCAGGTTGTCGTCGGCGTCGAAGTGCAGCAGGGCGATGAATCGCGAGTCGAACAGCCAGGCGTCCTCGGCCGGGAGGCCCAGTCGGTCGGCGTCGGCACGCCAGAGGTAGCGGATGTCCTCCCCGACCATGCCGTTCCGCTCGGAGTTGTTGAGCAGGTAGCGCTGCCCAACCGTGGGCGGATTGTCCATGATCCGCACGCGCTCGAACCGCTTGCCGAGGGCCGACTGCTCGCGCCGGGAGCGGCACCAGGGGCTCTCCAGGTCCCAATCGGGAACCAGCCCGGCCGTGAACTGGCGGTACGTCTCCGACACTTCGTCGGAGCGGTAGCGGCGGCGGGTCTCCAGCCGGTAGGTCGTGTACTGGAAGGTCTCGAAGAGATTCTCGAACTCGTCGAGGTCGATCAGTTTGGGTTCGCGATTCACATCGCGAGGCGCGAAGTCGGCGAGCAGGGTGCGCGGCACGGTCACGAACCCCTCGCCCGGCTTCACGCTGCGGAACTGGGCGATCTCGTCGGGATCGGTCACGAGATCGCCCTGCACCACCATCTCTCCGGTCTCCGTGTCTTCATAGAGCGTAGGGCAGTTGTTGTCGTCCGAGTTGCTTCCGATGTACCGCAGTCGTCGGCTCACAGCCGCTCCCCTCGAAGTCGGTCGGGCGGGGATCAGGATGCCCTGGAACTGTCATGCGGGGAGCGGTGATTCTCGAATATTCGCGCAAGGATTGAAACTTGCTGTAGTTGGCCGGTTACAACACTGGTTTGATGGCTGCTGCGTTGCAGTGCCTCGCGAGCCGGTCGTGAGGGTCGTGGCGAAGGAGGAAGCGCCCGTGCCCGAGTTCGTACCCCAGCAGAGGATCACCGAGTTCATCAACGACGGCTTCGAGCAAACCGCCTGGCGGTTGGAGACCAGGACCGGGTACCTCTCCGACAAGCAGATGCCCTCGTACGCGGAATTCCTGAGGACGGGCGACACGGCGGGCGAGGTCGGGCATCCCTGGTTCGAGAACGTGCGCCGCATGGTCAGCAAGGGCAAGAGGTTCGAGCGGGTCCGTCTGGTGGACGACCCGCCGACCGAGGGGCAGCGGTACCTGCTGGCGTGCGCCCGGACCAACGTTGCGGCAGGCGAGGACATCCGGTGCATGTGGCGGTCGGACGCCGATGCGGCCGGGCTGGCCGGGCTCTCGGACTTCTGGCTCTTCGACTCGCGTACGGTCGCGCGGTTCCACTTCGAGGGAGAGCGCACCGTGGGCATGGAGCTGGTCACCGAGCCGTTGGAAGTCCTGCGAGCCTGTCAGGTCCGCGATGCCGCCTGGCACTACGCAACGTGCTACGAGGAGTTCCGGGCTCAGGTGCCTTCCGGCACGTGAGTGGGTGCGCGGCCCCTCGCGCGAAGTGGGCGCGAGGGGCCGCCGGGGTTCAGGCGTGGTGGTCGAAGTCGCCGGCCTTGACGCCCTGGAGGAGGTCGGCGAGGGCGGCGGGGGTGGTGCGGAGGATGACGTGGCCGTCGTCGGACTCGCGGAGTTCGACCGCGCCGTCGACGGCGCGTACCTCCACGCACTCGTTGTTTGCTGCGCTGTAGCTCGACTTCTGCCACTGGATGTTAGGCATGATGCCCCCCGGGGGTTGGGTGCAGGTGGCACGCGCGTTAGACGTAGTGGTCGAATTCGCCGGCTTTGATGCCCTGGAGGAGGTCGGCGAGGGCGGCGGGGGTGGTGCGGAGGGTGATGTGGCCCTCGTCGGACTCGCGGATGTCGACTGCTCCATCCGCAGAACGGACCTCGACACAGTTCTCGGCGTTGCCGCTGAAGGAGGACTTCTGCCACTCGGTGTCGGTCATCGTGGGCCTTTCAGTGGGGAGCCGAGCTGCTGTGAGACGTTCGCCAACCTGCTGGGGCGGGAGGGGAGCAGCCTCGTCAGTGGGCAAGGCAAGGCTGATCGTGCGGCCCCTCGCGCGAAGTGGGCGCGAGGGGCCGCCGGGGTTCAGGCGTGGTGGTC
>NZ_JBHWCL010000015.1:35590-99757 GCF_042735125.1 Kitasatospora sp. NPDC059599
GTAGCTCGACTTCTGCCACTGGATGTTAGGCATGATGCCCCCCGGGGGTTGGGTGCAGGTGGCACGCGCGTTAGACGTGGTGGTCGAACTCTCCGGCCTTGACGCCCTGGAGGAGCGCGGCGAGGGCGGCGGGGGTGGTGCGGAGGGTGATGTGACCGTCGTCGGACTCGCGGAGTTCGACCGTCCCGTCGACCGTGCGGACCTCGACACACGCGTTGCTTGATCCGGAGTAACTGGACTTCTGCCACTGGGCGTTAGGCATGATGCCCCCGGGGGGTTGGGTGTAGGTGGCACGCGCGTTAGACGTAGTGGTCGAATTCGCCGGCCTTGACGCTGTGGAGGAGCGCGGCGAGGGCGGCAGGGGTGGTGCGGAGGGTGATGTGGCCCTCGTCGGACTCGCGGAGTTCGACTGCCGTGCCGACGGCGCGGACTTCCACGCAGTTCTCTACGTTTCCGCTGAAGGAGGACTTCTGCCACTCGGTGTCGGTCATCGTGGGCCTTTCAGTGGGGGAACCGAGCTACTGTGAGACGTTCGCCAACCTGCTGGGGCGGGAGGGGAGCAGCCTCGTCAGGGGGCAAGGCAAGGCTGATCGTGCGGCCCCTCGCGCGAAGTGGGCGCGAGAGGCCGCCGGGGTTCAGGCGTGGTGGTCGAACTCGCCGGCCTTGACGCCCTGGAGGAGCGCGGCGAGGGCAGCGGGGGTGGTGTGGAGGATGATGTGGCCCTCGTCGGACTCGCGGAGTTCGACCGTCCCGTCGACCCTGCGGACCTCGACACAAGCGTTGTTTGCGCCGGAGTAACTGGACTTCTGCCACACAGGGCTATCCATGCTTGCTCTCTGTCTCCTTCTTGATCCGTCGGATGAAGTCTCGTGACCCCTCCTCCGAGAGTGCAACGGATGCCATCCGGGCGAGGATCTCGCGGTAGCTCGCCAGTGGCGCAGGAGATTCGAGGATCAGGCTGTTGTGCGTGGTGTCGATTTGCACTGAGTCCAGCTCGGGCACAGGGCCTTCTGCGTAGATGAAGTTCTCGCTCGGCCCGGGCAGGGACTCGATGTCGAACGGCACTGCTCGGATTGAGATCTCCGGGGTTTCGGAGTGTCCGATGAGTGCTTCGAGCTGCTCGGCGAGAACCTTCGGACCGCTGAACTGCATACGGAGAGCTGCTTCGTGGATGAATGCGAGATACGGTGCGCCACCTGGGTGGATGACGCGCTGCCGATTCATCCGGAAGCGCAATCGGACATCGACTTCGTGGTGGGGCAAGGGCGGAATTGCCCGGGCAAAGACCGATGCGGCGTAGGCGTCGGTCTGTAGCAGGCCCGGTACGAATGTGATCGTGTAGGCGGTGAGCCTGGTTGCCGAGTCCTCAAGTTCTGCGAGGTCGAGCAGGTCGGAAGAGACCGCTCCGCGAGAATCCTCCCACCAGCCCTTCCTGCGCTCGACGGCCATCTCGGCGAGAGCGTCGATGAGGGGGCGATCGGAGCAGCTGCATGCGGACGCGACCGTGCGGAGTCGCTCGGCGCTGACTCCGATTCTCCCCGTCTCCATTTGCGTCACCTGAGTGGGGTTGAGACCGAGGATGCGGGCGAGCTGGCTTCCTCCGAGCCCTGCTTGCTCGCGCATCCTTCGCATCTCGGTGCCCAACCGGCGCTGGCGCAAGGTCGGTTCGCGGCGTAGCGGCATGGCTTCCTCTCGGTGGCACGTGGGACCAGTCTGCCGCGCTTAGCACGGAAGAGGGAATCTGGACCAGGTTGCCTTCAATTGAAGTCAGCCTGCGCTATGGTCGACCTCACCTCGATCCGACGGATCGTCAGTAACGCCTGCTAGCAAGCACCGCAGAGCAGCCATGCCCATCTGCCTGGCCTGGCTCACGGCGACATGTGTTCCGCCGGTTCTTCCCTCACTCACGCCTCGGGAGAAGTCCCATGCGTCACCTCAACACGCCCTCGATCGCCATCGCCCGTCAGTCCCTCGGCGACACCATGACCCGCGTCGGCTGGTCCCCCTCCGCCATCTTCGACGCGCAGCTCGCGCTCGTGGAACTCCTGGTCAACGCCTGGCGGCACGGTGCGACCCCCGCGCCGATCGTCCAGATCATCTCCGTCGACGGCTCGCTCCGCGTCTCCGTGACGGACGAGAGCCCGGCGGTTCCGAGCCCGCAGGCGCGGGGCCTCCTCGCCGAGTCCGGCCGGGGCCTCCAGCTCGTCGCCGGCCTCACCCACCGCTGGGGTGTCGACCCGCAGGAGCGCGGCAAGTCGGTCTGGTTCGAGCTGGACGGTGCCGCGTGAACCGTCACCCCATGAAGCCGACCGACCCGCGGATCCGCAACTACACCGACGACCACATCCGCACCCTCCTGGCCGAAGTCCAGGAGCGCGGCAAGAAGTTCGGCCTGATCTGGCCCTCGGCCGGCGCCGACCAGACCCTCGACGGCCGGGTCCTGGTCCGCTTCGGCACCGCCCCGGCCTCGACCCTCCTCAATCTCCTCACCCTCCTCCTCGACGTCGACCGCGAGACCTGGTGCGATTCCTGATCGGTACGGCATTCGCCGTCCTCCTCGCCCTCGCCCTCGCCTTCGCGACGGTCGCGCTGGGCGTGGTCACCGCCCTCCGTGTGACCCCGCCGGACGAGGACGTGTAGGAACACGCAGGGGAGGGCCGTCGTCACCCCCGTCGACCACGGCCCTCCTGCTCCCCAAGCTCGCTCTCGCTCTCTCCCCGCTCAGCTGTTCTTCTCGAATCCGGCGAGCAGGGCGCGCGGGTCGAAGGTGACCCGGATCCGGGCGATCTTCCCGTTCTCCACGTGCATCCAGTTCACCGTCGGGGTCGGCTCCGCGATGCTGGTGTTCAGCTCGAACCAGGTGATCACCTCGTCGCCCTCGGCGAGCCGCATCTTCACGTCGATCTTCTCCAGCACCCGCCCGAGCCCCTGCAGTCCGGCCAGTGCCTGCTCCACGCCGGTGGCCGTCCCCAGTGCCCCGACGAAGTCCACGTCGTCGGCCAGCAGTCCCCGGAGGGTCTCGAAGTCGCCCGTCTCCCAGGCGGTGAAGTAGGTCTCGGCAAGCTCGCGTGCGTTCTTCGTCGTCGTCATGCCTCCATCCTTCCGCCGCCCGGTCCATCCGTCCAACAGATGGATCGAATGCCAGCTATCATCATCAGATATGGAGATGCACCAGCTGCGGTACTTCGCCGCCGTCATCGACGAAGGCTCCTTCACCGCGGCCGCAGCCCACCTGCACGTCAGCCAGTCCGGCGTCAGCACCCAGGTCGCCAAGCTGGAACGCGAGTTGGGCCAACAGCTGCTCGACCGCACCGGCCGCCGGGTCCGGCTCACCCCGGCCGGCGAGGCGATCCTCCCGCTGGCCAAGAGCGCCCTGGCCACGCTGGACGCCATCCGCCACACCGCCGCCGAGTACGCCGACGCCGTACGCGGCCGGGTCCGCCTCGGCATGATCATGGGCTGCTCGATCCCGCCGTTCCTGGACACCGTCGCCGACCTCGGCCGCACCCACCCCGGCATCGAACTGAGCCTGCACGAGGGCCACTCCGACCTGCTCCAGGCGCAGGTCCTGTCGGGCGCCCTCGATCTTGCCCTGATCGGCTACGCGGCCGAGGCGGCCACGGGCCTGGACGTCGACATCGTCATCGACGAGCAGGTCGCCGCCGTCGTCCCGGCCGGGCACCCGCTCGACCGGTCCGGACTGACCCTCGCCGACCTGCGCGGCGAGAAGATCCTCTGCCTCTCCCGGGGCACCGGCATCCGCGCCGCCTACGAGCAGTCCTGCGCGCAGCAGGGCCTCGACCCGCGCGTGGACATCGACGCCAGCTCCCCGGCGACCGTCCTGCGCCTCGCCGAACGCGGCGCCGGCGTCGCGGTGCTCAGCCCCTCGTCCGTCGAGGGCCCCGGCCTGTGCACCGTCCCGATCGCCGACGCCGCCGTCCGTTCCTGCCTCGGCCTCGTCGGCCGCCCCGGCGAGCAGTCCCCGGCCGTCCGCGTCCTGCGCGCCAAGCTCTCTGCCGCGCTGGGGAGTTCCCAGCGCCCCTGAGGCCTGCCCGGCTCTCGCGGGGCAGGCGACGCCGGCAGGTGCCGGCCCAGTCCTAGCCCTTCCCGTGCGGGTCGCGGCCGGAGGCGGCCAGCGCGCGGTCCCAGGCGGGGGCGTCGTCCGGCAGTGCCACCGCCCCGGCGAAGCCCTCGTACTGCCGGTACAGCTCGGCGTTCTCGGCGACGATCTCGCCGACCAGGACGGCGAGTTCCTCGTCGACCTCGATCTCCACGCCGGTCGCGCGGGCGACGTCCCACCCGTGCAGGAGGAGTTCCAGGACCAGCATCCGGGCGATCCCCACCGCCGGCACCGGGGAGCCGCCGAGGTCGACGTCCCCCTCCCAGGCGGCCGGGTCGGCCCAGGCCGCGACGGCGCGCTCCAGCTGTGCCGCGTAGTCGGCCGACCAGCCGGGCTCGGCGGCGAAGTCGCGCTCGACCAGTTCCTTCGGCAGCTCGGTGCGCCGGGCGCGGTGCTCCAGGCCGTGCGAGGTGTAGAGCACCCAGTGGTTGATCAGCGCCCGGGTGTCGAAGTCCGTGCAGGGCGTCGGGGCGTCCAGCGGCCGGTCGGCCGGGACGGCGGCGGCGACTCCGGCGGCGGCGGTGGCGGCGCGGGCCAGGAAGGGGTGCATCGGGTGGACGTTCATGCCCCCGATCGTCCGCCGCGCCCCGCTCCCCGGTCTTGAAGAAACGCGACGCTAGCCTGGCCGTCATGGACTCTGCGGACTCTCCCGATCTCGGCCGCGGCGTGCTGCACCCGGCCCGGGCGGCCGAGTTGATCAGCGTGGAACGGCCGGCGCCCGATCCCGGCGTGGCGCGGTTCGTCGAGAACTACTGGCTGGTGCGCTGGGACCTGCGCGGCCTGCCCGCGTACGAGCAGAAGGTGCTCGCCCACCCCAACGTCCACCTGGTGTTCGAGGCCCCGCGGGCCAGGGTCTACGGGGTGGACCGCTCGCTCTTCGTCCGCCGGCTGGAGGGCGCCGGGCACGTGCTGGGCGTGAAGTTCCGCCCGGGCGCCTTCCGTTCCTTCGCGGGCCGCCCGGTGAGCGCGCTCGCCGACCGGTCCGTCCCGGCCGCCGAGTTCTTCGGCGCCGCCGCAGACCGTCTCAACGCGGCACTGCTGAGCGGCGACGCGGGCGACCCGGCGGCCCTCGCGGACGGCTTCCTGCTGCCCCGGCTGCCCGCGCCGGACCCGGTCGTCGAGGAGGTCGCCGCGATGGTGGACCGGATCACCGGCAGGCCGGACCTGCGCCGGGTGGACGACCTGGCCGGGGAGTTCGGCCTCAGCGTCCGCCGCCTGCAGCGCCTGTTCGCCGAGTACGTCGGTGCCTCCCCGAAGTGGGTGCTGCGTCGCGCCCGACTGCACGAGGCGGCGGAACGGGCCGGTCGCGGCGGCGAGTTGGACCTGGCCGCACTCGCCGCCGAACTGGGCTACGCGGACCAGGCCCACCTCACCCGCGACTTCACCGCGGCCGTCGGCGAGCCCCCGGCCCGTTACGCGGCGGCGGGCTGAGCGGCCTCCGTCGCGGCGGCGGCCTCGGCCGCGGCCCGGCCCTTCGCACTGGCCCGCTTGGCGTAGGCGATGGTGAAGTAGACCAGCCCACCGAGCACCACGTACGGAAGGATGTTGTTGACCGTCACCACCGTGCCGTGCGAAAGGGTGTAGACCAGCACGATCCGCAGCACGGCCTCCAGGACGAAGGCCACGCCCCAGACGATGGTGAGGTTGCGCTGGACCTTGCGGAAGCCCGGGTACTGCCACATCGAGTTCCACCAGGCGACCATCTCCGGCGTGCCGTCGGTGGCGAACTTGCGCCCGAAGTAGAACATGATCGGCTTCGGCGCGGCGAGCGAGACCAGGTAGAGCACGCCGAGCAGGCCGGAGACGAAGGAGTCCTTCGCCAGCAGCATCTTCGGGTCCTGCGGGCCGACCAGCGCGACGACCAGGGTCAGCGCGACGAAGACCAGGGAGACCACGGCGAACTCGTCGATCCGGCGGTGCCAGGCGAGGTAGATCACGGTGTCGATCACCGGGCCCAGGCCGGAGAGCAGGATGGCGGCGGATTCGCTGTAGCCGTGGTCGTGCAGCTGGTTGTAGATCAGGATCGGCGCGACGACGTTGAAGCCGATGCTGATCATCCAGCCGAGGGCGGCGGCCTTGCCCTTGCGGGCAGGAGCCTGTGGAGCTGCGGTAGTTGACACTGTGTCGTCCCCCGGGGAGTGAGCGGTGATTTTTCGGCTCATTCTGACGGAGCGGCAGGTCAGGCGCCTAAGCCGGAGCCGAATCGTGATCGATCGTGCCCGAGCGGGCAGCTGATCAGGCCCTTGACCGGGTCCTCGTCCGGGCCGCCGGTCACGCCCTCGACCGGGTTCCCGGTCAGGCCCTCCACCGGGTTCCCGGTCGGGCTGCCGCCGCTCACGCCCCGAGGAAGCGCTGCAGTTCGTCCAGCACGTAGTTGGCCCCGGTGTAGCCGATCCCCTGGAACCACAGCTGGTCGTCCACCGGGAACGCCCGGTGCGCCCGGACCGCCCCCAGTGCCTGCCAGCCCGGGCTCGCCAGCGCGGCGTCGAGGCCGGACTGCTCCGGGTCGCCGTAGGCCGCGTACAGCAGCAGGTCGCCGTCCGCCTTCCCGATCTGGTCGAGCGGGACCTCGAAGTCCGACTGGTCGACGTTCTGCGGGTCCGGCCGCCCGACCTGGGCGTCGGCGAGCACCGTCCCGGGGAAGCTCTGCCGACCGTACAGCCGGATCCCGCCGCCCTCCACGAACCGGACCAGGCTCACCTTGCGCCCGGACGGCTTCGCGGCCGCCAGCGCCTGCGCGACCTGCCCGGCGTGCTTCTGGTAGGCGCCGACGAAGGCCGCCGCGGCGTCCTGCCGGCTCAACGCCTGGGCGTGCAGCTGGAAGTTCGCCTTCCAGGGGGCGCCGGTGGTCTGGGTGAGCACGGTCGGGGCGAGTTCGCGCAGCTGGTCGTACCGGTCGCCGTCGCGCGTCTGGTTGGAGAGGATCAGGTCCGGCCGCAGGGCCCGGACGGTCGGCAGGTCGGGCGAGCCGGCCGGGCCGACCAGCCGGATCCCGGCGGTCCGGGTGGCCGGCCAGTAGTCGGGGTAGCGGGTGTCGCGGGCCGGGAGGGCGGCGCCGACCGGGGTGATGCCGAGGGTCAGTGCGGAGTCGAGCGCGTCGGTGTCCAGCACGACCACCCGCATCGGCCGGCCCGGCACCAGCACCGGCCCGGTGGCGGTGTTCACGGTCACCGGCGGTACCGGCGGGGCGGTCGGCGAGGCGGTGGCCGACGCGGTGCCGGCGTCGAACCCGTCGGCGGTGGCCGGAGCCGGGGGGCGCGTGGCGCCGCCCGTGCACGCCGCGAGCGCGGCCCCGCCGAGGCCGGCGAGCAGGGTACGGCGGGCGATCCGGTGCATCGGCGATCCTCGGGAGGCTCGGTGAGCGAGGCGGTCGGGGTGCCGTCGATTATGTCCGAAATGGTGGCTTCGGTGACGTCGTGCCTGCCGTCAGGCGTCCACCACCGCCGTCGCCGCCCACGGGGCACCCGGAACGACCAACGGCGTGCCCGTCACCGGATCCGGCACCACCACCGAGTCGAGGCCGAACACGTCCCGCACCAGCTCCGCCGTCACCACCTCGCCGGGCGCGCCCTGCGCCACCACCCGGCCGTCCCGCATCGCCACCAGGTGGTCGGCGTACCGGGCCGCCTGGTTGAGGTCGTGCAGCACGGCGACGACCGTCCGCCCGCGCTCGACGTTCAGCCGGCGCACCAGGTCCAGCACCTCCACCTGGTGCGCGATGTCCAGGTAGGTGGTCGGTTCGTCCAGCAGCAGGATGTCGGTGCCCTGGGCGAGCGCCATCGCGATCCAGGCGCGCTGGCGCTGGCCGCCCGACAGCTCGTCCATGCTGCGCTCGGCCAGGTCCGCGGTGGAGGTGCGCTCCAGCGCCTCGGAGACCGCCGTCTCGTCCTCCGACGACCACTGCTGCCACCAGCTCTGGTGCGGCTGGCGGCCGCGCGAGACCAGGTCGGCCACCGAGATGCCCTCCGGCGCGGTCGGCGACTGGGGCAGCAGTCCGAGCCGCTGGGCGATCCGCTTGGTCGGGATCCGCGCCAGCTCCTCGCCGTCCAGCAGCACCGCGCCCCGGACCGGCTTCAGCAGCCGGCCGAGGGCCCGCAGCAGGGTCGACTTGCCGCAGGCGTTCGGGCCGACGATCACCGTCACCCGCCCGTCGGGGATGCGGACGTCCAGGCCCTCGACGACCGTGCGCGCCTCGTAGGCCAGGGTGAGGCCCCGGGCCTCCAGACGGTGAGCGGACATCAGGAACCTCCACGACGGGATCGGATCAGCAGCCACATCAGGTACGGCGCGCCGACCATGCCGGTCACCACGCCCACCGGCAGTTCGGTCGGCGCCAGCAGCCGCCGGGCGATCAGGTCGGCGAGGACCACCACCAGCGCGCCGGTCAGGGCCGAGCAGAACAGCGGGACCTGCGCCGAGCGGGCCAGCCGCAGTGCGATCTGCGGGGCCATCAGCGCCACGAAGTCGACCGGCCCGGCGGCCCCGGCCGCGCAGGAGGCCAGCACGATGCCCAGCAGCGCCATGCCGAGCCGGATCCGGTCCAGCCGCAGCCCGAGGCCCACGGCGGTTGCGTCGTCGAAGGAGATCGACCGCTGGGCGCGCGCCGCCCACAGCGCGACCGGGAGGGAGGCGAGCAGCACCCAGGCGAGCCATCCGGCCTGGTCGTAGCCGGAGCCGTTCAGGCTGCCCGTCATCCAGACCTTGGCGGCCTGGGCCTGGAAACCGTCGCCCTTGGTGAGGAACACCGAGGTCAGCGAGGACAGGGCGACGCTGATGCCGATGCCGATCAGCACGAACCGCTGGGCGTGCAGGCCGCGCCGCCAGGCCAGCGCGTACACCAGCAGCCCGGCCGCCAGGCCGCCGGCCACCGCCGCGTACGGCGCCTGGCCGGTCGAGCCGACCACGCCGTACGCCGTCAGGCCGACCACCGTGGCGGTCGCGCCCCAGGTCACGCCCACCACGTCGGGGCTGGCCAGCGGATTGCGGGCGACGGTCTGGATCAGCGCCCCGGCCAGGCCGAGCGCCGTGCCGACCAGCAGCCCGACCACCACCCGGGGCAGCCGGAACTCGCCGACCACCAGCTGGTCCGGGCTCGGCTGCCCGAGCACCACCCTGACCACCTCGGCCGGCGACACGGTGGACTCGCCCAGGCACAGCGAGGCCACCGCCGTCCCGGCGAGCGCCACCAGCAGCCCGAGGGCGACGAACGCCGAGCGGCGGTGCAGCAGGAAGGAGGCCCGCCCGGCCCGCACCGCGGAGTAGCCGCGCAACGACACCCCGCGGGTGCCGGAGAAGGAGGCGTTCATGCGGCGACCACCTTCCGCCGGCGGACCAGGGCCACCAGCACCGGGACGCCGACCAGCGCCGTCATCACGCCCGCCGGGACCTCCGACGGCGGGAACAGGACCCGGCCGAGGGTGTCGGCGAGCAGCAGCAGGGCCGGACCGAGGACGGCGGAGAACGCCAGGACCCAGCGGTGGTCGGCGCCCGCGACGGCGCGGGCCGCGTGCGGGACGGCCAGGCCCACGAAGGCGATCGGGCCGGCCGCCGCGACCGCCGAGCCGGTGAGGACGGTCGCGCCGAGCGCGCCGGCCGCCCGGACCAGGCCGGTCCTCGCGCCCAGCCCCTTCGCGGTGTCGTCGCCGAGCGCCAGTGCGTCCAGCCCGCGCGCCACCGCGACGACCAGCACCGTGCCGACCGCCAGGAAGGGCAGCAGCTGCCAGGCGACGTCCGGGGTCCGCCCGGAGAGCGAGCCGACGTGCCAGAAGCGGAACCGGTCCATGGTGGCCGCGTCGGTGGTCAGCACCAGGGTGTTGAGCGAGGCGATGAACGCGGACGTCGCCGAGCCGGCCAGCGCCAGCTTGATCGGCGTCGCCCCGCCCCGGCCGCGCCCGGCGAGCCCGTGGACGATCACGGTGGCGATCACCGCGCCCGCGAAGCCGAACCAGACGTACCCGGTGAGGGTGGAGACGCCGAAGCCGGCGATGGCGACCACCACGCCCGCCGCCGCGCCCTGGGAGACGCCGAGGATGCCCGGGTCGGCGATCGGGTTGCGGGTCAGGCCCTGCATGACGGCCCCGGCCAGGCCGAGCGCCGCGCCGACGGCCAGGCCGACGACGGTGCGCGGCACCCGCAGCTCGCGGATCACCACGGCGTCGGCGGTGTCGCCGCCGTGCAGCAGGGCGTCCAGGGTGTCGCCGAACGGGACGTTCCGGCTGCCGACCGCGAGGCTCAGCAGCACCGCGACGGCCAGGACGGCCAGCGCGGCGGCGAGCCACACTATTCGGTGCCGCGGCGCGCGGTGCGGCGCGCCGGGGGGTGCGGTGGTGTCGTCGGTCATGGGCCCTCTCCGCAGACAACTCAGGCAAACCTAAGTTCCGCCGCGAAGGCGGGGCAAATTGCCTCGTGGTCCCGGCCGTCCGTTGGATAGCCTGGCGACATGCCCGAGACCCCGAAGGCCCCGCTCACCGTCGGTTTCGACCTCGACATGACGCTGCTGGACACCCGGCCGGGTATCCGCGCCACCTACCTGGCGCTCTCCGCCGAGACCGGCACGGTCATCGACGCCGACCTGGTGGTCACCCGCCTGGGCCCGCCGCTGCTCGACGAGATCCGCAACTGGTTCCCCGAGGAGGAGGTCGAACGGGTCGCGACGCGCTACCGCGAGCTGTACCGCGACCACGCCTTCGCCCCGACCGTGGCCCTCCCCGGCGCGCACGCCGCCGTCGAGGCGGTCCGCGCCCACGGCGGCCGGGTCGCCGTGATCACCGGCAAGTACGAGCCGAACGCCCTCCTCCACCTGGAGCACGCCGGGATGAAGGCCGACACGGTGATCGGCGACCTCTGGGCGGAGACCAAGGGCGAGGCGCTGCGCGAGCACGGCGCGAGCATCTACGTCGGCGACCACCTCGGCGACATCCGGGGCGCCCGGCACGCGGACGCCCTCGCGGTCGCGGTGGCCACCGGCCCCTACGGCGCGGACGAGCTGCGCGAGGCCGGGGCGGACGTGGTGCTGGCGGACCTCACCGGCTTCCCGGACTGGCTCGCCCGCCACCTGGCCGGCCAGTCGGCCGGGCCCCGTCCGGCCTAGGCCTCGACCCGGCGGCGCTGGGCGCGCGCGTTCAGCAGCAGCCCGGTCAGCGCGGCCAGGAAGCCCGCCGGCATCAGCATGCTCAGCCAGTACGCGGCCGTCGGCAGCGGCGTCAGGTGCAGGAACAGCGGGACGAAGGTGACCAGGGTGGCGAGTGCGCCGAGCCCGAAGACGACCGCTCCGGCCTTGACGTACACGTCGCCGGGGTCGGCGCTCTGGCTGCTCACGTCTGCTCACTCCTCGGGGCGGGGCCGGACCGCACCCAGTCTGGCAGAGCGCGCCGGCGGACCGTCCACCGGAGCGGCTTCGTCACGTTGTGCAGTTTCCCGGCAGCTCAACGTTTTGATCCCTGCTGGGCGGGGGTATGCAGGGGGTGCCGAGGGGCGCCGCAGGTGCGCCCCGTGTCCTCAGACCCGGGGGTGTGAGCCGATGGACAGCGCAGCGACGCGACCCGGCCGTGCCAGTACCGGGTCGCCCGTGACCGCGAGATCCCCGCATCCCACGGCCCCCGGCGGGCCCCGGAACGCGGATCCCTCGCGGAACGCGGACGAGACAGTCACGGACCGTTAGTCTGCTCCTGACAGCGTGCCGACCGTGAGCGCCCGCGGGCGTCGAGCCGAGGTCGCCCGCATCTTTCCCACCACCCAGTGATCCCCGGCCAGGGCCGGGATCCCTCACACCCATTCGAGGACTGTTCGAGATGCCCACCGGCCAGGTCAAGTGGTTCAACGAGACGAAGGGCTTCGGCTTCCTGTCGCGCGACGACGGCGGCGACGTCTTCGTCCACACCAAGGCGCTGCCCGCCGGTGTCACCGTGCTGAAGCCGGGCCAGCGGGTCGAGTTCGGCGTGGTCGCCGGGCACCGCGGCGACCAGGCGATGGCCGTGCAGCTGCTGGAGGCACTGCCCTCGGTGGCCGCCGCCCAGCGCAAGAGCGCGGACGACATGGCCCCGATCGTCCAGGACCTGATCACCACCCTGGACGCGGTGCTGCCAGGCCTCCAGCGCGGGCGTCACCCGGCCAAGCCGACCGCCCAGAAGCTGGCCGGCCTGCTGCGCGCGGTGGCCGACCAGTTCGACGTCTAGGCCTGTCCGGCCCCGGGCCCCGTCCCGGGACACCGACCGTTCAGGACACCGGCGAGGACTGCCCGAACGCGAGCGCACCCGGGTCGAGCGGGGGCACCAGCCCCTCCGCGGCGGCCCGGGTGAGCAGGGCGCGGACGGCCGCGTAGCCCTCCTCGCCGAGGTCCTCGGTGAACTCGGTGACGTACAGCCCGATGTGCTGCTCCGCGACGTCCAGGTCCATCTCCTGGGCGTGCTCCAGCACGTACCCGCGGCTCGCCGCCGGGTCCGCCCAGGCCTGCCGGACGGAGGCGCGGACCGCGTCGGTGACCGCCCGCAGCCGCTCGGCGCCGAGCGAGCGCCTGGCGACGATCGCGCCCAGCGGGATCGGCAGCCCGGTCTCGGCCTCCCAGGCCTCGCCCATGTCGGCGAGGCTGTGCAGGCCGTACTGCCGGTAGGTGAAGCGGGCCTCGTGGATCACCAGGCCGGCGTCCACCCGCCCGTCCCGGACCGCGGGCATGATCTCGTGGAACGGCAGGACGACGATCTCGCCGAAGCCGCCGGGCACCGCCTTCGCCGCCCACAGCCGGAACAGCAGGTACGCGGTGGAGCGCTCGGAGGGCACCGCGACGGTCTTCCCGGCGAGGTCCGCGGGGGACCCCACGCCCGGCAGGGTGAGCACCAGCGGGCCGCAGCCGCGCCCGAGCGCGCCGCCGCAGGGCAGCAGGACGTACTCGTCCAGGACCCACGGCAGCGCGCCGTAGCTGATCTTCAGGACGTCCAGCTCGCCGCGCTCGGCCATGCCGTTGGTGACGTCGATGTCGGCGAAGGTCACCTCGGGGGCGTCCGCCCCGGGCACCAGGCCGTGCGCCCAGGCGTGGAAGACGAAGGTGTCGTTCGGGCAGGGCGAGTACGCGATGCTCAGCCGTTCAGCCACGGCCGGCCTCCTTGATCGGTTCGTGCGGCGAGGCCGGGTCCGGCACGCGCAGCGCGGCCAGTTCGTGGACGGGCAGCGCGGCGAAGGCCCGCTCCAGGGCGGCCAGCGCCTCGCCGATCCGCCACGCGGCCCGGTCGCGCGGGCCCACCGGATTGGACACGGTGCGCAGTTCCAGGGCCGGCACGCCGTGCCGGGCGGCGGCCTCGGCCACGCCGAAGCCCTCCATCGCCTCGGCGGCGGCGCCCGGGTGGCGGGCGGCCAGCACGGCGGCCCGCTCGGCGCTGCCGGTGACGGTGGAGACGGTCAGCACCGGGCCGGTGACGGCGCCGGCCAGCGCCTGCGCGACGAGCGCGACGGCGGCCGGGGGCGGGGTGTGCCGGACGGTGCCGAAGCCCAGTTCGGTGACGTCGGCGAAGCCCTCGGGGGTCTCGGCGCCGAGGTCCGCGGCCACGACGGCGTCGGCCACCACGGTGGCGCCGACCGGGGCGTGCGGGGCGAAGCCGCCGGCGATCCCGGCCGAGACGGCCAGCGCGTACGGGTGGGCGGCCAGCGCGGCGGAGGTGGCGGCCGCGGCGGCGGCCGGGCCGACCCCGGCGGCCAGCACGTCCACCGGAGCGCCCAGGGCCCGCTGCAGCGTGCCGCCGGGCAGCGGGACGGCGGCGGACCCGCCGGGCAGGCCGCGCAGCACCGCCTCGGCCTCGGCGGCCACCGCGACGACGACGAGCAGCCGGGCCCGCGCGGGGCCCGGCTGCCCGTGGTCGCCGTCGACGACGGCGTGCGCGGTCATCGCGGGACCGTCAGCTGTCCTGGGTGTTCAGCTGGAAGTACCAGACGGCGATCGGGTTGTCCGAGTTCTTGTCGCCCTCGACGACGGTGACCAGGGTCTTGCCGCTGGCGTTGAGCACCCGGTTCGCCTGCTGGGCACCCGACCAGGTCGAGCCCTTGGCGTACGAGGCCAGGCTGGTGCGCCCGCCGCTGCTGGACGCGCCGCCGTTGGTGAAGGCCCACCAGCCCGACTTGGCCACGTTCGGGGAGACCCCGACGCCGACCTGGTCGCTCGCCACCACGTCCGAGGTGGGCAGCGTGCCGTTCTTCAGGGCCTCGGTGGCCTTGTCCTGGCACTCCTGCTGGAGGTCCTCGGTGATCGCGCTGCCGCCGTTCCAGCACAGCGGCTCCGCGAGGATCGAGGAGTTGCCGACCGTGAGGGTGGCCTGGTGGGAGATGTGCGCGGTCTGGCCGGAGGCCACGGCGACGGAGGTGCCCACCGTGGCCGCGCCGACCACGACGACGGCGCCGAGGGCGGCGATGGCACGGGAATTGAGGCTCATGCGTCAGAATCTACCGGGCCCGGCCGATCACGCTACGCGGGGGTCGGCCACCGCGTGTTGCCGCGCCCCGCCGGGTCACGCCACCCGGGGCGCCGCCGGATGCCGCCGCAGGCCCACCCGGAAGAGCGAGCGGAGCGTCCACAGCAGCACCAGGCCGACCACCCCGGCGGCGATCGACAGGCCCAGCTTCCCGTTCAGCGGCAGCAGGATGCCGACCGCCCCGCCCGCCACCCAGGACAGCTGCATCAGGGTCTCCGAACGGGCGAAGGCGGAGGTCCGCACCGCCTCCGGGACGTCCCGCTGGATCAGCGCGTCCAGCGCCAGCTTGCCCAGCGAGGCCGCCATCCCGGAGACGCCCGCGACCAGGACCACCGTCACGACGCCGTACCAGAGCGCGGCCGCCGCCGTCACGCACGTCGCCAGCAGCAGCATCGAGGTGACCGTCGCCTCCGGGCCGCGGGTGCGCAGCCAGGAGCCGAACACCGAGCCGAGCGCGTTGCCCGTCCCCGCCGCCAGCGCCACCAGGCCGAGCGCCACCGTCGGCTGCAGACCGCCGATCGGCTCCTCCCGCAGCAGGAAGGCCAGGAACATCACCAGGAACCCGACCAGCCACTTCATCGCCGACATCGCCCGCAGCGCCAGGATCACCGACGGGCCGACGGTGCGCAGCGAGGCCTTGACCGGCGGCGGCTTGTGGTGGATCAGGTGCGAGCCCTCGCCGTGCACCTCGGCGTGCAGGACGGCGCGCTGCTCGCCCTTGGCCGAGTCCACCTTGTGCGGCAGGTGGAAGGCCATCAGGGTGCCGATCACGAACACCAGGAAGGCGCCGCGCAGCGGCCAGCCCGGGCCGATCAGGTGCAGCAGCCCGCCCACCGCGGCGGCCACGCCGGTGGCCAGCAACCCGGCCAGGGTGACCCGGGAGTTCGCCTTCACCAGGGAGAGCCGGCTCGGCAGCAGCCGGGGCACCACGACGCTGCGCACCACCCCGTACGCCTTGGACGCCACCAGCACGCCGAGCGCCGCCGGGTAGAGCGCGATGCCGCCGCCGGTGATCACCCCGGCCATCGTCCAGGCCAGTACCGCCCGCGCCAGCATCGACATCGCCATGGCCGCCCGGCGGCCGTGCGGCAGGCGGTCCAGCAGCGGGCCGATCACCGGCGCCAGGAGGGCGAACGGGGCCATCGTGATCAGCAGGTAGAGCGCCACCCGGCCGCGGGCCTCGCCGGTGGGCACCGAGAAGAAGATGGTGGAGGCCAGCGCGATGGTGATCAGCATGTCGCCGAAGGAGTTGAGCGCGTGCAGCTCGATCAGCTTGGCCAGGCCGGACTCGCCCGCGCCCTCGGCCGCGGTGGCCCGGCGGATCCGGCGGCCGGTGCCCTGCACCACCTTGCCGGTGCCGGCGCCGGCGGCGGAGGCGGTGCGGACCAGGAAGTGGCGGCGGGGCTCGGGGACCTCCTCCTCCTCCTCCTCCAGGTCCTCGTCCAGGGCGGCGAGCCGACGGGCGTGGGCGCCGTCCGGCCCGGGGGCGCCGTCGGCTGCGGCTGCCTCGCCGGCGGCGGCCGGGGGCGCGTCGGCCGGGGGTAGGTCGGCCGGGGGGACGTCGGTGGCCGGGGGCGCGTCGGCCGGGTCCGGGGGGTCCGTGGCCGTCTTGACCAGGCTCACGCGGGCGGCGGGCGCCCCGGCTCCGCCCGCCGGCTGCGGTTCGTCCGCGCCGGGGACCGGAGGCTGCTGTCGCGGCACAGCGTTCGCCTCGTCGGGGCTGCCGGGCTGCGAGGGGCGCAGTGCGTGCTGCGACGGGTTGTCATCCGCCACAAGCCCATCCTGCCCCAGAATCGCCGCGCCGACGCGGGATTGCGCTCCGCTCGGCGCGGTCGTTCCGGGCCCGTGGAACGTCCGCGTCCGCCCCGGACTGTGCCCGGGCGCCGGGCGGCGGGTAGCCTGCCCAAAGTCCGCCCGCCGGGACGCCGGGGCGCCGGCAGGCCGGTCGAGCGGCGCGGCCGGTACCCGAGGGGGCCTCCGGTCCCGCAGAATGGACGAGGGACTACCGAGCCGCGACGGGACAGGCAACACGCCGTGGGCGACAGAAGAACTGGGAGAGAATCGACGCCGTGAGTGCTGCGATGCGAAGCCGTACCCCCGACCGGCTCTGTGCCGAGGCCGTCGAACTCGCCCGTCAGGCAGCCGAGGAGGCCGTCGGGCCGGAGGCCGTCGGGCCGCACCTCGGTGTCCAGGCGGACGCCGACCGCGTCGTCACCCACACCTTCGAGTGCCTGGACGCCGCCTACCGCGGCTGGCACTGGGCGGTCACCGTCGCCCGCGCCCCGCGCGCCAAGAACGTCACCCTGGACGAGGTCGTGCTGCTGCCCGGCCCGGACGCCGTCCTCGCCCCCGAGTGGGTGCCGTGGAGCGAGCGCCTGCGTCCGGGCGACATGGGCCCCGGCGACCTGCTGCCGACCGGCGCCGACGACCTGCGGCTGGAGCCCGGCTGGAGCGGCGAGGACGAGCCCGCGCCGAACTCCGCGGTCGCCCTCGTGGACGACGAGGACCTGGTCGTCACCGACCCGCACGTCCAGCCCGCCCCGGCCCGCGCGCAGATCAACGCCGTCGCCGAGGAGCTCGGCATGGGCCGCAGCCGGGTGCTCTCCCGGCTCGGCCTGCACCTGGCCGCCGAGCGCTGGGAGAAGGCCCACGGCCCGCAGACCCCGATGGCGCAGGCCGCCCCCGCCTCCTGCGGGAGCTGCGGTTTCCTGATCCCGATCGGCGGCTCGCTCGGTCAGGCTTTCGGTGTGTGCGGCAACGAGTTCGGTCCGGCCGACGGTCAGATCGTCTCCTTCTCGTACGGCTGCGGCGGGCACTCCGAGGCGGCCGTCATCCCGGCCCCGCCGGCGCCGTCCGAGCTGATCCTGGACGAGCTGGTCGTCGAGCCCCTGCAGCTCCACCCGGACCGCACCTCCGGCTCCGTCGAGCCCGACGCCCCGGCCGAGGAGCTCGGCCACTCCTGATCGCCTCCGCACGGCCCGCCCCGGTGACGCTCCGGGGCGGGCCGTCGGTGTTCCCGGGCGAAGGGTGCCGGTCCCGCCCGGTTCCTCCCGGACCTTCCCCGTCACTCCCCGTCATTTCCGGTCGCTCCCGGCGCCGGCACCGCGCGCGGTCGCCGGTCGGCGACGCCGCCGGTGCGACGGTCGCCGCGGGGGTCGTGGTCGGGAGCAGTCGGTGGGGCAGGGAAGAATGCCCTACGACGTACAGGGCGGCGGAAGGTGGCAGGTCCCGTGGAACCTCGGATCATCGGCAGCGGCACGGACGAGCACCCCGCGGACTCCTTCGGGACCGCCGCGCTGCGGCACCGGGTGCTGGACGCCTGGGCCGCCTCGCCGGCCCGGTTCCGGGAGGACGCCAACGCCGAGGAGGAGCTCGCGCTCGGCGGCTACCGCGACCGCCTGGTGGTCGAGTTGGCGCAGAACGCGGCCGACGCGGCGGTCCGCGCCGGCCGCGGCCCCGGACGGCTGCGGCTGACCCTCGCCGACGGCGTGCTCGCCGCCGCCAACACCGGCGCCCCGCTGGACGCGGCCGCCGTCGAGTCGCTGTCCACCCTGCGCGCCTCCTCCAAGCGCGGCGAGCAGCCCGCCGTCGGCCGGTTCGGGGTCGGTTTCGCCGCCGTCCTCGCGGTCACCGACGAGCCCGCCGTGCTGAGCGCCACCGGCGGGGTGCGCTGGTCGCTCGGCGAGGCCAGGTCGCTCGCCGAGGCGCAGTCCGCGCTGACCGACGAACTGCGTCGCCGGGACGGCCACGTGCCCTTGCTGCGGCTGCCGTTCGCGGCCGAGGGCCCGGCCCCCGACGGCTACGACACCGTGGTCGTGCTGCCGATGCGGGACGCCTCAGCCGAGGACCTGACCCGCCGTCTGCTGGCCGGGATCGACGACGCGCTGCTGCTCACCCTGCCCGGCCTCGCCGAGGTCGTGGTGGAGACCCCGGACGGCACCCGGACGCTCACCCGGGCCGCCGCCGAGACCCGCCCGGACGGCGTCACCGAAGTCACCGTCACCGACGACGCGGGCGGGCGGCTGCGGCGGACGCTCTGGCAGACCGCCGGCGCCTCCGGCAGCCTGGACGCCGAACTGCTGGTCGACCGGCCCACCGAGGAGCGCGCCCGCCCGTACTGGACGGTGACCTGGGCCGTCCCGGTCGGCGCGGACGGCGCCCCGCAGCAGCCCGGCATCGCGTCCGTGCTGCACGCACCGACCCCCAGCGACGAGCCGATCGGCCTGCCCGCGCTGCTGATCGCCTCCTACCCGCTGGACTCCACCCGCCGGCACGTCGCGCCCGGCCCGCTGTCCGACTTCCTCACCGAGCGCGCCGCCGACAGCTACGCCGACCTGCTGCGCGCCCGCGGCGCCGACCTCGGCTCGCTCGGCCTCGTCCCCGGGCCGCTCGGCCAGGGCGCGCTGGACAACGCGCTGCGCGCCGCGGTGCTGTCCCGGCTGCCCGGCACGCCGTTCCTGCCGCACCCGGCACCGGTCGAGGTGGGCACGCCCGCGCTGCGGCCCCGGGACGCGACGCTGCTGGAGGGCGCGGACGGCTCGGTGGTCGAGGCACTCGCGCCGATCTTCCCCGGGCTGCTGCCCGCCGGCCTGGAGCGCCGCACCGAGCTGCGGGTGCTGAACGTGCGCCGGGTGCCGCTGGCCGAGGTGGTGGACCAGCTCGGCGGCCTCGACCGCGAGCCCGGCTGGTGGCGCAACCTGTACGCGGCGCTCGGCGGGGCGGACCCGGAGGCGCTCGGCGCGCTGCCCGTGCCGCTCGCGGACGGCCGGACGGTGACCGGGCCGCGGCGCGTCCTGCTGCCCTCCGGGGACGCCGACTGGGCGGCCTTCCCCGGCTACCCGGAGTCGCTGGCCGGCGCCCTGGCCGCGCTCGACCTGCGGCTGGCCCACCCCGAGGCCGCCCACCCGCTGCTGGCCAAGCTCGGCGCCGGCACCGCCACCCCGGCCGGGGTGCTGGACACCCCCGAGGTGCGGGCCGCCGTCGCCCGCTCCTACGAGCTGGCCGAGGACGACCTGGACGCGGCGCTGGAACTCGCCGACGCCGTCCTGGCCCTGGTGAAGGCCGCCGCCCCGGAGCCGGGCGCGCACCCCTGGCTGGCCCGGCTGGCACTGCTGGACGACGAGGGCGAGCCGGCCCGCGCAGGCGAACTGGTGCTGCCCGGCAGCCCGTTCGCCACGCTCGCGCGCGAGGAGGACGCCGGCTGGGTGGACGACGAGCTGCTGGAGCGCTGGGGGTCCGAGGTGCTCGCCGCGGTCGGTGTGCTGGCCGACTTCGTGCTGGTGCGCGCCGAGGACGTGGTGCTCGACCCGGACGACCTGGAACGGCTCGACCCCACCGTCCCCGCCGACCGGGCGGCCGGAGGCCACCCCACCGGCCTGCTGGACGAGGCACCGGACGGGTTCGCCGACTGGGCCGAGGACGCGCTGGAGGCCCTGCAGGCCGACGAGGCGGTCGGCGTCCCGCCGGTGGCCGCCGAGCTGCTCGCCGTGCGCGACCTCGACCTGGTGGACGACGACGCCTGGCCCGAGGCGCTCGCCGCGCTGGCCCGACCGCCGTACCGGGACGCCGTGGTCAACCCGGTCCGCACCCTGCTGCCGGACGGCACGTACGCCGACCTGCCGCCGTACACCGCGTGGTGGCTGCGCGACCACCCGGTGCTGGCGGGCCGCGAGCCCGCCGGGCTGCGCGCCGCCGGGGCCGACCCGCTGCTGCGCGGCCTCTACGACGAGGCGCGGACCACCCTGGACGACCAGTTCCTGCACGCGCTCGGGGTGCGCACCACGCTCGCCGCGCTGCTCGCCGAACCGCACGGACCGGACGAGGTCCTGGACCGGATGACCGACCCGGCGGTCGACCTCGGCCACCGCCAACTGCACGGCCTGCACACCGCGCTGGCCCGCGTGGAGCGCGAGCGGATCGAACCGCTGGACGTGGTGCGGGCGCTGCCGCCGCTGGACCCGGCCACCGGTCGCCGGCCGGCCCACACCGTGGTGGTGGACGCCACCGAGGCGGTCGTCGCCGACGCCCCCGACCTGGTCCAGCTGCTGCACCCGTACCCGCTGCTGCCGGTCGCCCCGGCGCTCGCGGCCGACCTCGCCGAGCGGCTGCACGTGTCGCTGGCCAGCGAGGTGGCCGGCGGCCGAGTGCTCTCCGAGGGCGTGCTGCACCGCGTCCCGGCCGTGGTGCGCGAACTGCTGCCCGGCTGCCCGGTCGCGTACGAGGAGCACGAGGAGCTGCTGGTCGTCGGACCGGACGGCGACGAGGCCGCGGTGGACTGGCGGTGGGACACCGGCGCGGACGCCCCGGAGCCGCCGTACGACCCGGAGCAGGCCGAGGCCGACGACGAGGACGACGAGTTCGAGGTCCCGCCGGTGGCCGGCCTGCTGCACGCGGCCACCCCGGAGGGCCTCGCGGCCGGGCTCGCCTGGTCGGTCGGGCAGTGGCACCGGCGCTTCGAGGTGCTGGCCGCGCTCAGCGAGCCCGACCGGGCGTACGAGCTGTCGGCGGCCCGGGACTTCGAGGGCTGAACTCAGCGGGCGCGGGCCCGGAGACGGCCGTAGACGGTGACGGCGACGGTCAGCCAGACCGCCCCCAGGGTCACCAGCGCGGCTCCCCGCAGCGCGGGCGTCGGTCTGATCGCCAGGCCGATGCCCGCCATCGCCAGTGCGGTCAGCCCGACCGCCAGCAGCCCGGCCAGGAAGGCGATGAACGCCTCCAGGTCCCCACCCTTGCGCGCCATTCGGCACCCCCTCCCGGGGCCCATCATCGGGCTTCGGTGCGGGGGCTGTCACTCATCCGGCGGCGCGTGTCACTCCGTACGGCTCAACCGGTGCGTCTCGACCGGTTGGCCTCGACCGGTGCGTCTCGACCGGCCGCGTCTCGCCGTGGGCGGCTCACCCCGGGTCGCTCACTCCATGCCGTGGCGCTTCAGGTAGCGCCAGGTGATCTCCAGGGCGATGCCGCAGACCAGGGCGATGGCGACGCCGATCAGCGGGTCGCGGACGCCGACCAGGGAGAGCTCGAAGAAGTCGGACAGCGCCGGGACCACCAGGACCAGGGCGAACGCCCCGCCCATGGTGGCGATCAGCAGCAGCCGCCACCAGGTGTACGGGCGGGCGACGATGGCGAGGACCCAGATGGCGATCAGGAAGAGCGTCAGGGTGGCCACGCTGGTGTCGGCCTTGAGGTCGGTCGCGTGGTCGGTGCGGGCCAGCGTGTAGGCGACGAAGGTGCCGGTCCCGGCGATGACGCCGGCGGGGACGGCGAGCCGCAGCACGCGTTTCACGAAGCCGGTGCGGGCCCGCTCGTTGTTGGGGGCGAGGGCCAGGAAGAACGCCGGGATGCCGATGGTCAGTGAGGACAGCACGGTGGAGTGCCGGGGCAGGAACGGGTACGGCGAGTGGGTGAAGATCACCAGCAGCGCCAGGAGCACCGAGTAGACCGTCTTCACCAGGAAGAGCGACGCGACCCGCTCGATGTTGCCGATCACCCGGCGGCCCTCGGCGACGACCGACGGCAGGGTCGCGAAGGAGTCGTTCAGCAGCACGATCTGGGCGACCGCCTTGGTCGCGTCGGATCCGGTGCCCATCGCCACGCCGATGTCGGCGTCCTTGAGCGCCAGCACGTCGTTGACGCCGTCGCCGGTCATCGCCACGGTGTGGCCGCGGGACTGCAGCGCCCCGACCAGCAGGCGCTTCTGCTGCGGGGTGACCCGGCCGAACACGCTGGTCCGGTCGGCGGTCTCGGCGAGCTCCTCGGGGTCGGTCGGCAGGGTGCGGGCGTCCAGCGGGCGGTCGGCGCCCGGCAGACCCAGGTGGCCGGCCACCGCGCCGACCGAGACCGCCGCGTCGCCCGAGATGACCTTGGCCCGGACCTGCTGGCCCTCGAAGTACCGCAGGGTCTCGGCGGCGTCGCCGCGCAGCCGCTGCTGCAGCACCACCAGCGCGAGCGGGATGAGGCCGGCCGCCGGGTCGGGGGAGTCCAGCGGGACGGGCGAGCGGCCGAGCAGCAGCACCCGCAGGCCCCGCGCGCCCAGCTCGTCCACCTCGGCCAGCGCCGGGTGCCCGGCGGGCAGCAGCACGTCGGGGGCGCCGAGCAGCCAGCTGGCCTCGCCGCCCTGCGGCTCCAGCAGTTGCACGCCGCTCCACTTGCGCGCCGAGGAGAACGGCATCGCCTCGATGACCCGCCAGCCCTTGCGGCCCGCGGCGGCGCCCGGCACGCCGCCCGGGGACGCGCCCGGTGAGCCGTCGCCGTCGTCGCCGCGGCCGTACGCGTCGATGACCGCCTGCATCGACGGGTTGGGGCGGGCGTCGGCGCCGGCCATCAGGGCGAGCGCGTGCTTGACGGTGGCCGGGTCGACGGTGGCGGGTTCCCCGTCGGAGAGCACCCGCAGGTCGATCACGTCCATGCCGCCCTCGGTGAGGGTGCCGGTCTTGTCGAGGCAGACGGTGTCGACCCGGGCCAGTCCCTCGATCGCCGGGAGCTCCTGGACCAGGCACTGCTTGCGGCCGAGCCGGATCACGCCGATCGCGAAGGCCACCGACGTCAGCAGCACCAGCCCCTCCGGGACCATCGGGACGATGCCGGCCACCATCCGCCGCACGGCCTCGCGCCAGTCCCGGCCCTCGACGGCCAGCTGGCTGATGATCAGGCCGATCGCGGTGGGGATCAGCAGGTAGGTGATGAACCGCAGGATGCTGTCGATGCCGCTGCGCAGCTCCGACCTCACCAGGGTGAACTTGCTGGCCTCCTCGGCGAGCTGCGCCGCGTAGGCCTGGCGGCCGACCTTGGTGGCGGTGAACGCGCCCGCGCCGGCCACCACGAAGCTGCCGGACATCACCTGGTCGCCGGGCTGCTTGAGGACGGGGTCGGGCTCGCCGGTGAGCAGCGACTCGTCGATCTCCAGGCCGTCCGCCTCGGTGACCTCGCCGTCCACGATCACCTTGTCGCCGATGCCGAGCAGCACGGTGTCGTCGAGGACGATCTCGGAGACGCCGATCTGCTGGGCGGCGCCGTCCCGGCGGACCTGCGGGCGGGCCTCGCCGATCAGGGCCAGGCTGTCCAGGGTCTTCTTGGCGCGCAGCTCCTGGATGATGCCGATCGCCGTGTTGGCGACGATGACCAGGCCGAACAGGCCGTCCTGGATCGGGCCGACCACCAGGATGATGCCGAACATCACGCCGATGATCGCGTTGAAGCGGGTGAAGACGTTGGCCCGGACGATCTCCCGGGTGGAGCGGCTGGAGCGGACCGGGACGTCGTTGACCTGTCCCTTCACGACCCGCTCGGCGACCTCGGCGACGGTCAGGCCGCCGCGCCGGCCGGGCAGCAGCCCGAGGGGGTGGGCCCCGTCCGGATGGTCTCCGCCGGGCGGCCGCTCTTCCGCTGGCTGGGCAGGCTGCGTCATGGCACCGACTCTACGGGCGCCTTATGTCCGATGCGTGCTACTAAAGGACCGTTCAGTCCGACCGGGTGGCCGGGTCCTGACCGTTGTCGTCCACCGTCCGCCCGTCCGCCCCGGTGGCGCGGCTGCGGGCGATCGCGTCCCGCCGGGCGCGGCAGTACCAGAGGCCGATCAGGCCGAGCAGGCCGCCGGAGAGGCAGATCCACGGCCAGGTGCCGTGACCGTGCTCGGAGAGCGTGCCCTGGAAGGGGAGCAGGGCGAGGAAGGCGACGAACCACACCACCGTGCCACCGCCGACGATGGCGACGTCGTTGGCCTCCAGCGGAGGGGGCGAGGGGTGCAGCGGCGTCTTGGGCATGGGGCCTAGCGTACGGTGCGGCGGGGCCCGGACGCCGCGTGGAGGCCGCCGGGCGGACCGGGTGCGGACCGGGCGCGGCCCCGGGTGGGCCCGGGTTGCGACCCCTGCGGGCTCTACGCGCGAAGATAGCGCGTGTGCGATCGGGAAACCATACTTAAAGGTCTGATCCCGGCCACCGTCGCCCCGGGTGTCACCCCCCTCTCCTCAGCTCCCCCACAGAGGACGCACGCATGCCTGTGGTCCAGCCGGCCACCGAGTCGCCCGAACCCGCCGACGCCGCTCCCGAGCCCCCCACCGGTGCGGTCGACCGCTACTTCCGGATCAGCGAGCGCGGCTCCACCCTGCCGCGCGAGATCCGCGGCGGTGTCGCCACGTTCTTCACCATGGCCTACATCCTGGTGCTCAACCCGATCATCCTGGCCAGCGCCACGGACGTGACCGGGGCCCACCTGGACAGCGCCCAGCTGGTCACCGCCACCGCCCTCACCGCGGGTCTCACCACCCTGCTGATGGGCGTGATCGGCAATGTCCCGATCGGCCTGGCCGCCGGCCTCGGCGTCAACACCATCGTGGCGCTCCAGCTCGCTCCGAAGATGACCTGGCCGGACGCCATGGGCATGGTCGTGCTGGCCGGTTTCGCGATCATGCTGCTGGTCGCCACCGGGCTGCGGGAGCGGGTCATGAACGCCGTCCCGCTCGGCCTGCGCAAGGCCATCGCGATCGGCATCGGCCTGTTCATCACCCTGGTCGGCCTGGTCGACTCCGGCTTCGTCAGCCGCATCCCGGACGCCGCGCACACCACCGTCCCGCTGCAGCTCGGCGGCAACGGGCACCTGCTCGGCTTCCCCGTCCTGGTCTTCGTCGTCGGCCTGCTGCTCACCCTGATCCTGGTGATCCGCAAGGTGCCCGGCGCGATCCTGATCAGCATCGCGGTCTCCACCGCGCTCGCCGTGGTGATCGACAAGGTGGCCGACGTCCCGGCGCTCAAGTGGGGCCTCACCGTTCCGACCTGGCCGGGCAACCCGGTCGCCGCACCGGACTTCGGGCTGGTCGGCAAGGTCAGCCTGTTCGGCGGTTTCGAGAAGGTCGGCGTGCTGACCGGCGTGCTGTTCGTCTTCACCGTGCTGATGTCGTGCTTCTTCGACGCGATGGGCACCATCCTCGGCGTGGCCGACGAGGCCCACCTGCTGGACGAGAAGGGCGACCTGCCGGGCATCAACCGGATCCTGATGGTCGACGGCATCGCCACCGCGGCCGGCGGCGCCACCTCCGCCTCGGCCAACACCTGCTTCGTCGAGTCCACCGCCGGCGTCGGCGAGGGCGCCCGCACGGGCTTCGCCTCGATCGTCACCGGCCTGCTCTTCGTGGTGGCGCTCTTCCTCACCCCGCTCGCCACCATGGTCCCCGCCCAGGCCGCCACCCCGGCCCTGGTCACGGTCGGCTTCCTGATCCTGGCCAACTCGATCAAGGAGATCGACTGGGCCGACTACACGATCGCGATCCCGGCCTTCCTGACCATCGTGATGATGCCGTTCACCTACAGCATCACCAACGGCATCGGCTTCGGCTTCATCGCCTTCTGCGTCCTGCGCCTGGCCGTCGGCCGCGGCCGCAGCGTGCCGGTCCCGCTGTACGCGGTGGCGGCGGTGTTCGCCTTCTACTACCTGATGCCGGCCTTCGGACTGCTCTGACGCCGTACGGTCCCCGACGCCGTACGCCGCGCGGGCCCCGCCACCCCCCGGGGGGGGGGGGGGCCCGCCGGCGGTGGGGGCTACAGGGCGTCCGGGCCGCGCTCGCCGGTGCGGACCCGCACGGCGGTGTCGACCGGGACGCTCCAGACCTTGCCGTCGCCGATCTTGCCGGTCCTGGCGGCCTTCACCAGGACCTCGATCAGGTCGTCGGCGTCCTCGTCCTCGGCCAGGACCTCGATCCTGACCTTCGGCACCAGGTCCACGGTGTACTCGGCGCCCCGGTACACCTCGGTGTGGCCGCGCTGGCGGCCGTAACCGCTGGCCTCGGTGACGGTCAGGCCGTGGACCCCGAAGGCCTGCAGGGCGGCCTTCACCTCGTCCAGGCGGTACGGCTTGATCACGGCGGTGATGAGCTTCATCAGGCGTCGACCTCGGTCTTCTCGGCAGCCTCGTCGGCGGCCTTCTCGGTGGGCTTCTCGGCGGCCTTCGCCGCAGGCTTCGCGACGGACGGACCGCCCGGCGCGACGGCCGCGGCCAGACCCGGCAGGGCCCGGGCCAGGCCCGCCCCGACAGCGCTGAAATCGTAGGCGGACTCGGCGTGTTCGGCCTGGTCGATGCCGGCCACCTCGACCTCCTCGGCGACCCGGAAGCCGACCAGCCTGTCGACCGCCTTGGCGAGCAGCCAGGAGAGGACGAAGGAGTACGCGGCGACCACGGCCACGCCCATCGCCTGCTTGCCGAGCTGCCCGATCCCGCCGCCGTAGAACAGGCCCTTGGCGGTCTGGCCGACCCCTCCGGTGGCGAACAGGCCGACCAGCAGCGAGCCGATCGCCCCGCCCACCGCGTGCACGCCCACCACGTCGAGCGAGTCGTCGAAGCCCCAGCGGTACTTGAGCGAGACGGCGGCGGCGCAGACCGCGCCCGCGACCAGGCCGATCGCCACCGCGCCGAGCGGGCTGACCGAGCCGCAGGCCGGGGTGATCGCGACCAGTCCGGCCACCGCGCCGGAGGCGGCGCCCAGCGTGGTGAACGCGCCGTGCTTGAGCTTCTCGTAGACCAGCCAGCCGACCAGCGCGGCGCCGGTGGCGACCTGGGTGTTGACCATCGCCATCGCGGCGACCCCGTTGGCGGCCAGCGCCGAGCCCGCGTTGAAGCCGAACCAGCCGAACCACAGCAGCCCGGAGCCGAGCATCACCAGCGGCAGGCTGTGCGGGCGCATCGGGTCCTTCTTGAAGCCGACCCGCTTGCCCAGCACCAGGCAGAGCGCGAGGCCGGCGACGCCGGCGTTGATGTGCACGGCCGTTCCGCCGGCGAAGTCGATCACGCCGTTTCTGTCGCCCAGCCAGCCGCCGTGGCCGCCGTCGAAGAAGAAGACCCAGTGCGCGACCGGGAAGTAGACGATCGTCACCCAGAGCGCGATGAACAGGCCCCAGGCGGCGAACTTGGCCCGGTCCGCGACGGCGCCGCTGATCAGCGCCGGGGTGATGATCGCGAACATCAGCTGGAAGACCGCGAAGGCGGTGACCGGGATGGTCCCGGTGAGTTCGTTCAGCCCGATGCCGCGCATCCCGAGGAAGTCCAGGTTGCCGATCAGACCGGCGAAGGCGTCCGGCCCGAAGCTGAGCGAGTACCCGTAGAGGACCCAGAGCACGGTGACGATGCCGAGCGAGAGGAAGCTCATCGCCAGCATGTTCAGTGTGCTCTTCGCCCTGACCATGCCCCCGTAGAAGAAGGCCAGCCCCGGGGTCATGAGCATGACCAGGGCCGCACTGATGAGCACGAAGGCGGTGTCGCCCGCGCTGAAGCCGTCCGGCATCGGCGTCTCCTCTGCGTCCAAGCCGATCCGCACCCGGGTACCTGTCCCGTGCCACCCGGGGTGTCGGCGATGAAGAGGAGAGTGCCGAAGGCTGGTTTCGGCCAGTGCGGCCGGTTGTTTCGCCACCGTGACGCGTGCGACGTGCGGGTTACGACTGCGTGAACCGCAGCCCTGCGGCCACCCGGACGGGCTACCGTGCGCCGGCGCGGCCGGCCCCCGGCGCGCCCTCGGCGGGCCCGCACCACCGACCGTGACGGTCGCGGCGACGTGCCACCGACCGTGACGGCGGCGGCCGCCACGGTCGGTGGAGTCCGGGGCCGAGCCCGTGCTCAGACCACCGAGACGTACTCCGGGATGTCCTGGACGACCCGCTCCTTGAGCCGGCTCACCGCGTCCACGCCCTTGAACCGGGCCGCCGCGGCCTCCGTGGTCTTGCGCACCCGGGAGTTCAGCCGCTCCGAGCGCACCTTGGTCGCGATGTCCACCGCC
Organism: Kitasatospora sp. NPDC059599; assembly: GCF_042735125.1. Taxonomy (NCBI): domain Bacteria; kingdom Bacillati; phylum Actinomycetota; class Actinomycetes; order Kitasatosporales; family Streptomycetaceae; genus Kitasatospora; species Kitasatospora sp. NPDC059599. The sequence goes on from NZ_JBHWCL010000015.1 coordinate 63,922, forward strand.
TGCTCGGCCATCACCGCCGCCTGCTCCGCCTCCTTCTGCAGCAGGTGCACGCTGGCCATGCCGATCAGGTTGAAGGCGTACGAGCGCACGTGGTCGCCGTCCTGGCGGAACAGGTCCACCGCGCGCTCCATGACCGGCGCCGACAGCGAGGCGTACAGCTGGGCGTTGTCGGAGTGGTAGGCGAGGTCGCGGAAGGAGTGCGCGTTCTCGGCGTTCAGCTCCGCGGGCGAGAAGAACTTCAGCCAGTCCGGCTCGTCGTCCCCCTCGCGGATGTCGGTGAAGGTGTCCTCGGAGAGCCGGATCGCCCGCGCGCAGCGGTTGATCTCCCCGATGGTGGCGTAGGCGCGCGCCTCCATCGCGTACAGCAGGGACTGCTGGCGCGGGGTGGCGGTGTCCCGGCTGCCGTACTGCGCCAGGTGGATCAGCTCCAGGGCGTCCTCGCCCCGGTTGAGGTGGATCATCTGGCGGCTCATGTCGGTGAGGATCAGCGCGCCGAACGGGCGGTCACCGGCCTCCTTGGCGGCGTGCAGGGCCAGCACGTAGTACTTCTGCGCGCTCGGGTGCATCCCGACGTCGTACGACATCCACCCGGCCAGGTGGGCGAGTTCGGCGGTGAGCCGGAACAGCCGCCGGGTGGTGTCCTCGGTGTACGTCTCCTGGAGGAGGTCGGTGACCTCGTGCAGTTGGCCGACGACGGCCTTGCGGTGCAGCCCGCCGCCGTTCTGCGCGTCCCACTGGCGGAACATGACCGTGGTCTGCTCCAGCAGTTCCAGCTCGGGCTCGGAGAGCCGGCCGGTGAACGCCTCGCCGCCGTTGGCCGCGGTGAGGATCGGGGTGGGGATGCCGGTCGGGCCGGGGGTCAGCCAGCGCTGCATCGGCTCGATCAGCGCGGCGCCGGCGGTCAGCGCCAGCGAGGTGCCGAGGAAGCCCCGGCGGTTGAGCATCAGGTCGCTGCGGGAGTAGTCACTGATCAGCTGGACGGTCTGCGGGCCGCTCCAGGGCAGGTCGACGCCGCCGCCCACGGTGGAGACCGGGATCGCGGCGCGCAGGCCGAGGTCCTCGATCGAGACCACCGAGCCGAAGCGCTCGGAGAAGAGCTCCGACATGATCTTGGGGATCGGCTCGCGGGGCTGCTCGCCGTCGAGCCAGCGGCGCACCCGGGAGGTGTCGGTGGACACGTGGTGGGCGCCGATCTGCCGGGCCCGCCGGTTGACCTGGCGGGCCAGCTCTCCCTTGGACCAGCCGCTGCGGGCGAACCACGTGGTCAGCTTCTCGTTGGGTTGCTTCTCTGCCATGGGTAACGCCCCATCCCGCCCGGCCCCTCGCGGGGCCCCCGATCGTGACCGCCCGACGGTTGCGGGCTCTTACCAGACGTGCTGTGCCTGAGGTGGTGCCGCGCCGCGCCCTCGCACTGGTGTGCCATCGTCGCGGACGATCCGTCAGATTCCCAACTCCCGTTCTCCGGCGGCCCGGAGCGGGCGCTGGCGGACATCCGCCTGCTGAACGTAATGCCCCACGAGGTGCCCGCGGGAGCGGCCCTGGCGAAACGCCACCTTTCGCCACCCCCAGGAGTGAACCGAAGTCAGGGGGCACACGCTTCACTGGGTAGTCCCGACGGTCCGGCATATGCGGGCCGCCAAGTCGCCCGGACCACCCCGGAAGACCCGGCAGCACTCGCAATCCACCGCAGCCACAGGCGAGTTCACCACCCACTCCGGGCGGCAACAGTCTCGCGCACATGACGATCCGGCATCCGCGCCGCCCCCACAAGGCGGCGCCCGAAGCGCACCACCGGAACAGGCGCACGCCACGCGCTGCGCGCCGCCACCGCACTACGCACCACGCAGCTGACAATCGACACACAGTCACCGTCCCGTAACCATCGGCAACGAGAACCTGTTGGGGGAGGCATGGACAACCTGTTCGGCGAACTTCGACTGGGGCACCTGCGGCTGGCACCGCTGGGCGCGCGCCGCCGCACCAAGGTCACCGCGTCCCAGGCCGCCGCGGAGTACACCGGCCGCTGGGGCTGGGCGGTCGCCACCGGCGAACCGGCCGACTCCGCCACCACCCCGACCCGCTGTCCCTGCGGCGCCGCCCGCTGCGGCGCACCCGGCCTGCACCCGGTGCCGGGCAGCGGGGCCCGGGCCCGCGCCGGCCGCACCGAGGGCTCGGTGCTGTTCGCCACCGGCCGCGCGTTCGACGTCCTGGACGTCCCCGAGCAGGCCGGTCTGCAGGCGCTGGTCCGCCTGGAGCGGATGGGCACCCAGGTCGGCCCGGTGCTCACCGCCCCCACCGGCCGCCTGCAGTTCCTGGTCGCCGCCGGCACCGCCCGCCGGCTCCCCGACCTGCTGTACCGGATGGGTTGGGACGACGCCGCGCTCGACCTCACCTGCCACGGCGAGGGCGGCTACGTCGCCGCGCCGCCCACCGTCCTCGGCGGCCTCGGCCCGGTCCGCTGGCTGCGCCGCCCCACCCGCGACAACGCCGGTTGCCCGCCCGAGGCCCGGCTGCTGCTCGGCACCCTCGCCTACGCCTGCCACCGCGGCCGCGAGCGCACCGCCGAACCGGCCTGGATCGCCTCCTGACCCGCCCGTTCGCCCCCGGGCAGCCCTGATCCGACGCCGAAGGGCCCGCCCCGAGCGGAGCGGACCCTTCGTACGGCCGGACCCGACGGGCCCGGAGCGGCCCCGGGGGGCCGCCGGGGAACCTCAGTCCCCGATCAGCGCGTCCACGAACGCGCCCGGCTCGAACGGCGCCAGGTCGTCGGCGCCCTCGCCCAGACCGATCAGCTTGACCGGCACGCCCAGCTCGCGCTGGACCGCGACCACGATGCCGCCCTTGGCCGTGCCGTCCAGCTTGGTCAGCACGATGCCGGTGATGTCGACCACCTCGGCGAACACCCGGGCCTGGATCAGGCCGTTCTGGCCGGTGGTGGCGTCCAGCACCAGCAGCACCTCGTCCACCGGGCCGTGCTTCTCGACGACCCGCTTGACCTTGCCCAGCTCGTCCATCAGGCCGGTCTTGGTGTGCAGTCGGCCCGCGGTGTCGATCAGCACGGTGTCCACGCCCTCGGCGATGCCCTCCTTGACCGCGTCGAATGCGATCGAGGCCGGGTCCCCGCCCTCCGGGCCGCGCACGGTGCGCGCACCGACCCGCTCGCCCCAGGTCTGCAGCTGGTCGGCGGCGGCGGCGCGGAAGGTGTCGGCGGCGCCGAGCACCACGCTGCGGCCGTCGGCGACCAGGACACGGGCCAGCTTGCCGGTGGTGGTGGTCTTGCCGACGCCGTTGACGCCGACGACCAGGACCACGGCCGGGCCCTCCTCGTGCTTGGTGGAGCGCACGGTGCGGTCGGAGTCCTTGCCGATCAGCTCGACCAGTTCCTCGCGCAGCAGGGCGCGCAGCTCCTCGGGCGTACGGGTGCCGAGCACCTTCACCCGGGTGCGCAGCCGCTCGACGAGCTCCTGGGTGGGGGCCACGCCGACGTCGGCGGTGAGCAGGGTGTCCTCGATCTCCTCCCAGGTGTCCTCGTCCAGGTGCTCCCGGGAGAGCAGCGAGAGCAGGCCCTTGCCGAGCGAGTTCTGCGAGCGGGAGAGCCGCGAGCGCAGCCGGACCAGCCGGCCGGCGGTGGGCTCGGGGACCTCGACGGCGGGAACCGCCTCGGCCTCGGCGGGCTCGACCTCGACGACCTCGACGACCTCGGGGGCCTCGGGGGCCTCCGGGGCCTCGGGCTCCGCCGGGAGTTCCACCTCCTCGACGGTGCGGCGGGGCTCCTCGGTCGGCGGCGCGGACTCCTCGCCGACCTGGGGCTCCTGCGGAGTGGGCTTCGGCGCCGTGATGACCGGCGCCTGCGACTTCGGGGGCAGCTGCTGGCGTCGTCTGCCGGAAACGACGAGGCCCGCGATCGCGCCGACGGCGATCACGGCGATGACTACGGCAAGGATCACGTATTCCATAACCGCTCCAGTATCCGCGACCGGAGCCCGGATGGACCGCATCCGCCCTACACCGACGCGGTGCGTACCCCTGTCGGCGGTTCCCGGCGCTCCCCGTCGGACCGTCGTCCCGGACCGGCTCCCGGGCGCAGCCGCTGGCTGATCACCTGCGAGATGCCGTCGCCCTTCATCGTCACCCCGTAGAGCGCGTCGGCGGACTCCATGGTCAGCTTCTGGTGCGTGATCACGATCAGCTGGGAACTCTCCCGCAGCTCCTCCATGATGCCGACCAGCCGGCGCAGGTTGGTCTCGTCCAGCGCCGCCTCCACCTCGTCCATCACGTAGAACGGGCTGGGTCTGGCCTTGAAGATCGCCACCAGCAGCGCGACCGCGGTCAGCGAGCGCTCGCCGCCGGACAGCAGCGACAGCCGCTTGACCTTCTTGCCGGGCGGGCGGGCCTCCACCTCGACCCCGGTGGCAAGCATGTCGTCCGGGTCGGTCAGCACCAGCCGGCCCTCCCCGCCCGGGAAGAGCCGGGCGAAGACGCCCTCGAACTGGGCGGCGGTGTCGTGGTACGCCGCGGTGAACAGCTGCTCGACCCGCTGGTCCACGTCCCGGACGATGTCCAGCAGGTCACGCCGGCTGCGCTTGAGGTCGTCCAGCTGCTCTCCGAGGAACCTGTGCCGTTCCTCCAGCGCGGTGAACTCCTCCAGCGCCAGCGGATTGACCTTGCCGAGCTGCTGGTACGCCTTCTCGGCGGCCCTCAGCCGCTTCTCCTGCTCGGCCCGCACGTACGGGTACGGCTCCCCCGGCTCCTGCCCCTCCTCGGGCGTCGCGGGCGGGACGGGAGTGTCCGGTCCGTACGCGGCGAGCAGTTCGCCGCCGTCGATGCCGAACTCCTCCAGGGCCCGGGACTCCAGCTGTTCGATCCGCAGCCGCTTCTCCGCCCGCAGCACCTCGTCCCGGTGCCCGGCGTCGACCAGCTTGTCCAGCTCCTCCTTGAGGCCGCGGCCGTGCTCGCGGTGCTCGCGCAGCTCCTCCTCGCGCTCGGCACGCGCCCGTTCGGCGGCCGCCCGCCCGGCGTCCGCGCGCGCCAGCGACACCTCCAGACAGGCCAGCAGCTGCCGGGCGCCCGCCGCGACGGCGTTCGCCACCCCGGCGTCGTGCTCGGCCCGCCGACGGCGCTCGGCGGCCCGGGCGCGCGCCTCGCGCTCGGCGTGGGCGGCCCGGTCCAGCTGGTCGGCACGTCCGGTCAGCGCGCGGACCCGCTCCTCGTGGGTGCGCACCGCGAGCCTGGCCTCCAGCTCGGCCTGACGGGACGTGCTCGCGGCCTCCGCGAGCCGCTGCTGCTCCGCGGTGTCAGGTTCGTCCTCCCCCGCGTCCGCCGACTCCTCGGCCGCGGCCAGCCGCTGCGACAACTCCTGCGCGGTGTCCAGCAGATCGGCGAGGCCCTGGTCGGCGCGCGCGGCGGCGGCCGACAGCCGTTCGGCCTCCCCGGCCACGGCACGGGCCTGCCCGCCGAGGCGGCCGAGCGCTCCCGCGACCTCGGCCCGCCCCTTCTCCGCCTGCCGCCTCAGCTCGCCGAGCCGATCCACCTCGGCGGCCGACTCCCTTCGGCGCGCGGTGAGTTCGGCCAGCAGCCCGGACGACTCGGCGCAGCGGACGGTGAGTTGCTCGATCGCCCGGGCCGCTTCGGCCACGGCCGCCTGGGTCTCCAGCAGGCTCGGTGCTCCGGCGGAGCCGCCGTGCGCGAAGCCGGCGCCCAGTCGGTCCCCGTCGGCGGTGACGGCGGACAGCCCGGGGCCCCCGGCCGACGGCCCGGGGTGCGCGGTGACCAGCCGCAGCGCCGCGTCCAGGTCGGCGACCACCACCACCCCGGCCAGCAGCTGCCGGACGGCGCCGATCAACTCGGCCGGGCCGTCGACCAGTTCGGCGGCCCAGCGGGCCCCTTCCGGCAACTCCGCGGTCCCGTCCGGCCCGTCGGCCGCACCGGCGATCAGCAGCGCGGCCCGCCCGGCGTCGTCCGCCCGCAGCAGCCGCAGCGCCTCGGCGGCGGCGGACGGCGAGTCGACGGCGACCGCGTCGGCCGCCGCGCCGAGCGCCGCGGCCACCGGCACCTCGTACCCGGCCTCGATCCGCAGCAGCGCGGCCGCCGGGCCGAGCAGTCCGCCCAGCCGCTCCCCCGCCGCCAGCAGCGCGCCGGTGCCGTCCTTGCGGCGCAGTCCGAGCGCGAGCGCCTCGTGCCGCGCGGTGAGCCCGGCCCGCTCGCGCTCGGCGACGCCGGCCGCCTCCCGGGCGGCGGTGAGCTCCCGTTCGACGGTGGCCAGCCGCTCGCGGGCCTCCCGGTAGCCGGATTCGGCCCGTTCGTGGTCCCCGGCCGCACCGTCGACCTGCTGCTGGAGCGCGTCCAGTTCGCCCTGCGCGGCCTCGGCGCGCAGCAGCGCGTCGTCCCTCGCCTCGGTGAGCCGCCCGATCTCGGCCTGTGCGGCGGCGGCCTTGGAGCGGGCGGCGCCGGCCTGTCCCTGCAGTCGGGCCAGTCCCTCCCGGCGGTCGGCGATGGCCCGGGCGGCGTCCCGCAACCGGCGCTCCTCGGCGGTCAGCGCCCGTTCCAGCTCGCCCTTGCGTTCGACGGCCTCGGCCAGCGCGTACTGCGCCTCCTCCAGCGCCTCGGCCAGCGCGGCCTCCTCCTCGCGGACCCGCTCCGCCTCCCGTTCCAGTTCCTCCGGGTCGCGGCCGCGCCGCTCCTCGACCTGGCCCCCGGCGGTGGCGTGCCGCGCCCGGGCCCCGGCCAGGCCGATGGTGCCGCGGGTGCGTTCGGCGAGTGCGGAGAGCCGGTACCAGGTCTGCCGGGCGGTCTCCAGGCTCGGTCCGAGCTGCTGGACCTGGGCCTCCAGGAGGCGTTCGCGCTGGACGGCGCGGGCCAGTTCCTGCTCGACGGTGGTGCGGCGCAGCCGCAGCGCGAGTTCGTCCGCGACCTCGGCCTCGACGGCCCGGCGGAGCGTGGCCAGGTCGTCGGCGAGCAGCCGCAGCCGGGCGTCGCGCAGGTCGGCCTGGATCCCGGCGGCCCGGCGGGCGATCCGGGCCTGCCGGCCGAGCGGGCCGAGCTGGCGGCGCAGTTCGGCCACCAGGTCCTGGACCCGGTTGAGGTTGGCCTGCATCGCGTCCAGCTTCCGCAGCGCCCGTTCCTTGCGCTTGCGGTGCTTGAGGACGCCGGCCGCCTCCTCGATGAAGGCGCGGCGGCCCATCGGGTCGGCGTGCAGGACGGAGTCGAGCCGGCCCTGCCCGACGATGACGTGCATCTCACGGCCGATGCCGGAGTCGGAGAGCAGTTCCTGGATGTCCAGCAGGCGGCAGGTCTCGCCGTTCAGCGCGTACTCGCTGCCGCCGTTGCGGAACATGGTCCGGGTGATGGTCACCTCGGAGTAGTCGATCGGCAGGGCTCCGTCGGTGTTGTCGACGGTGAGGCTGACCTCGGCGCGGCCGAGCGGGGCGCGCCCGCTGGTCCCGGCGAAGATGACGTCCTCCATCTTGCCGCCGCGCAGCGACTTGGCCCCCTGCTCGCCCATCACCCAGGACAGCGCGTCGACCACGTTCGACTTGCCGGAGCCGTTCGGGCCGACCACGCAGGTGATGCCCGGTTCGAAGCGCAGCGTGGTGCTGGAGGCGAAGGACTTGAACCCGCGCAGCGTCAGACTCTTCAGGTGCACGCGGCCGGTCTCCTCGTCGCTCGCCAGGGCCCCAGCGTGCGACTGTATCCGGAGCCGGACACGACGAAGGGACGCCACATCAGGGCGTCCCTTGCAAGCTGCGTCCCTTTCGGGGCGGCTCAGTGCACAGCGGCGTCGATCTGCGAGGACCGGGCGGGACTCAGGTGAGAGCCGGCTCCCGCTGATCCAGATCGATGCTGTTGAGCAGCGAGTGCTCGTCAGCGACAGCGGTGAGAGCGTCGTTCTCGGCCTGAATCCGAAGAAGCTCGGCTTCGAGGTCCTGGACGCGCTGCTGAAGCCGTCGCATCTCGGAGAGCATTCGCGGGTCGGGGCCGCCGACGTACCCGAGAAGCGCCTTTGCCATGATGAATGGTCCTCCACGCTGAGTGACCGAACCGGAACGGTCCAGGTCTAGGGGGAAGGGGGACGCACGCGCGGCGCGCCACCGGAAGTGCTGGCTGGGCACTACGGCACAACCACCGTGAGCTGGGCTCACGAGGGCATGCGCCTGCCGGATAAACGCGGTCGTGTGCGCGGGTTTCCAGCGTCTCACCAAAGACGGAAAGGGTCAACACGATCACCGCACGCTACCGCGCCCGTGTCACCTGCCCGGCGGTGTGGTCACGCCTGGGGGCCTTCGGGACGGGTCCACCTGGTGCTCGTGGATCATCGTTCGATGCGGAGTCAACCACGAGTCTGCCCGGATGGCAACCTCGTGACACCGACAGTTCCGGATCTTTTCCCGGGCGCTCCGGCGGTGGTCCTCCGGGGGGCGGCTCAGCGGATCTCGAAACCCTCGTAACCAGGGCCGACGGCCGTCCAGATCTCGGTCACGCCGCTCACTCTGCCCGGGGTTCCGGGGCCTCGCAGCAGGGCCAGCAGCTGCTCGCAGTCGGGTGCGAGCCCTTCGGCGACCACCTGGACCCGGCCGTCGCCGAGGTTCCCGGCGTAGCCGGTCAAGCCGATCTCCAGCGCCCGTGCCCTGGTCCACCAGCGGAACCCGACCTCCTGGACCTTCCCCCGGACCCAGGCGGTGACCCGGACCGGTTCCTCACTGTGGGCGTCGCGACCGTGCATGCCCCGACCCTAGCGGCCCGGGTGCCCAGGCACAGCTCGGGCCCGGGCGCGCGGGCCGGGGTGTGCGGGCCCGGACACGGGTGCGGCCCCGCCGGAAGGACCGGCGGGGCCGCACGGGGTGGGGCGCTCGGGTCGGGCTACCAGTCCCCGCCGCCGCCGAAGTCCCCGCCACCGCCGAAGTCGCCACCGCCGCCGCCGAAGTCACCCCCGCCGAAGCCGCCGAAGTCACCGCCGTTGAAGTCGGCGCCGGTGTAGTCGCCGCCCTCGTGCTGGTCCTGGTAGCCGTGGTGGCCGCCGTCCATCATGGGCGCCGCGGCGTAGGCCGGGGAGCTCATCATCGAGCCGAGCATGGTGCCGACCAGCAGGCCGGGCAGCAGGCCGCCGCCGAAGCTGCTGTAGTAGCCGCCCGCGTACGGGGCGTACGCCGGGCCGGCGTTCCAGTACGGCTGCGGGCCCTGGTCGGTGTCGACCGTGCGGACGGCCGGGTCGAGGCCGGCCGCCACCCGGTCCGCGTCGGCCTGGCAGACCGGGACGGAACGGGGGGAGCCTCCGGCCGGGGCCCAGTCGACGTCCTTGACGGACGGGCCGTGGCGCGGGTCCATGAAGCACGGGGGACGGCGCTCGGGCAGCGGGCGCTTGTCCCGCCGGGCGCTCAGGGTGGCGAGCGCGAAGCGGCCGTCCTCGATCGCCTCGGTGACCTGCTTGACGTCCTCCGGCCGCTTGGCCTCGTCCATCAGGCGCTTGGACTTCTCGTAGGAGTCCAGGGCGTGGGTGTAGTCGGTGCGCTGGACGTCGTCGGCGTCGGCCGCGGCGGGGTTGAAGTCGAGCCGGTCCAGCTCCTCGCCGAAGGCGGTGATGTCCTCGTCGACCACCCGGCGCAGCTGGTCCAGCTCGGCACGGGCCTGCTCCTCCTTGCGCTTCTTGGCGCGGCGGAAGAGGAGGAAGACGCCGGCCCCGGCCAGTGCCACCAGCACGAGCGGGATGACCACCCAGGCGATCGAGGTGCTGTGGTTGACGCCCTCGCCCTTGGTCTGCGGGGCGGCCTGGTCCACGAAGTCGTTCAGGGTGGCGTCGATGTCGCCGTTGTGGGAGCGGAAGGCGGCGCCGGAGATCCGCTCCGGGAGGCCGGCGCCCAGTGCGCCGCGGTCCGCCCGGGCCGCGAACTGGTTGCCGCGCCAGATCCCGTAGACGCCGTCGACGCCGACCATGGTGCGCAGGTCCTTGAAGACGGTGTCCTTGCCGTAGGCCGGCGAGTCCGGGACGACGGCGATGAAGATCGGCTTGTCGGCCTTGTCGATCTTCTTGGTCAGGGCGTCGGCCTGGTCCTGGCTGAAGCGGTCGGCCATCGCCGGGTCGACGTAGACCTTGCCCTTCTTCAGGGTGGCGGAGGCGTCGCTCAGTCCGCCGGCGGCCGACGCGGCCGGCGCCAGCAGGAGCAGCAGCCCGAGCAGCGCCACCACCAGGGCAAGCGGCCCGGCGCCCCGGGAAGGTCGTGCAAGGGTTCTCATGCCACCGACGCTACCGTGAGCGGCGCCGGAGCACGCCATACCCTTCGCATACTGGTTATGACAAGGCTCCCCGCCGTCCGCCGGGGCCGCTCCCCTTCTCGGGGATGATGTTTCCCCCGACCGACCCTGAGGCGGACGGGGCGCGGGAACCGCAGGAGGCGCCCGCGCGTACGTCCCGGCGGGTCCGGCCCGATTCCGGGACGCTCCGGGGGGCGTGCCGACCGTACCGCGCGGACGGGCATAGTGGTGCCGGACCGCCGGTCCCATTGCCTTTTCTTGACCCAGCCTGTTCCTGACCCAACTCCCGATCGGAGCACCCGGTGATCATCGGCCTCGTCACGGCAGTGGCGGCATCCGCCTGCTACGGCACCGGCTCGGTCCTGCAGGCCGTCGGATCCCGCCGTTCCGCCCGCGAGGAGGCCGCCAGGGGCGCCACCACCTCGACCACCGAGCACGGCGGCCCGAGCCTGTCCTCGACCGCGAAAGCCGCCGTCACCTGGGAGTTCATCCTCGGCACGGTGCTCGACCTGATCGGCTTCGGACTCGGCGCACTGGCCGCGCGGCTGCTGCCGCTGTTCCTCTCCCAGACCATCATCAGCGCCAACCTGGTGATCACCGCACTGCTCAGCATCAAGCTGCTGGGCCTGCGGCTCAAGCAGCTGGAGTGGGCCTCGATCGGGGTGCTCTGCTCGGCGCTGGTGCTGCTGGCCGTCTCGGCGGGCCCGGAAGGCGGCCACCACGCGGCCATGTCCTTCCACTGGTGGCTGCTGATCATCACCACCGTGCTGCTGGTCGGCGGCAGTCTGCTGGTGCGGCGGATGGGCGCGAGCGGCGCGATCGTCGCCGGTCTGCTCTCCGGCCTCGGGTTCGGCGCCCTGGGCGTCGGTGTGCGCATCCTGAACGGCGTCCAGCCGTTCGACCTCGGCGCTCTGCTCTCCGACCCGGCGCTGTACGCGATCCTGGTCGGCGGCCTCGGCGGCATGTACATCCACACCGTGGCGCTGCAGATCGGCTCGGTGAACGGGGCGACGGCCGCACTGGTGGTCGGCGAGACGGTGCTGCCCGGCGCGGTCGGCGTGATCTGGCTCGGCGACTCCTCCAAGGCCGGCCTGGGCTGGCTCGGCGTGTTGGGCTTCCTGCTCGCGGTGGTGTCCGCGGTCGGGGTCGCCTACTTCGGCCAGGACACCCACGGCACGCCCGGCGACACCGACGCCGAGCAGCCCGAACTCGCCGGCCGGAACAGGGCCTAGCGTCGGCTCAGTCCCCGCTGCGGGCCCGCGGCACGCGCTGGCAGCGGGGGCAGAAGTAGCTGGAGCGGTTCATCCAGGCCGCCCGCCGGATCGCGGTGCCGCACCGGCGGCAGGGTTCGTGCTCGCGGCCGTAGGCGTCGAGGTCCCGGGAGAAGTAGCCGCTCTCGCCGTTCACGTTGACGTAGAGGCTGTCGAAGCTGGTGCCGCCGACGGCGAGCGCCGCCGTCATCACGTCCCGGGCGTTGGCCAGCAGCAGGGCGCCCTGCGGGCGGGTCAGCGTCGCGGTCGGACGGTCGTAGTGCAGCCTGGAGCGCCACAGCGCCTCGTCGGCGTAGATGTTGCCGACGCCGCTGATCAGGGTCTGGTCGAGCAGCGCGCGCTTGACGGTGGTGCGCTTGGCGCGCAGCGCGGTCACGAAGGCCCCGTCGTCGAAGCGCGGGTCGAGCGGGTCGCGGGCGATGTGCGCGATGGAGACGGGGGTGCCCTCGGGGTCGCCGTCCTCGGCCTCCTCGACGGCCAGACCGCCGAAGGTCCGCTGGTCGACGAAGCGCAGTTCGCGGCCGCCGTCGGTGAAGCGCAGCCGGACGCGCAGGTGCGTCTCGTCCGGTACCGACGGGTCCTGGACGAGGAGTTGGCCGCTCATCCCGAGGTGGCCGATCAGCGAGAAGCCCGCGCCGGTGCCACCGGCGAGCGGCACCCACAGGTACTTGCCGCGCCGTTGCGCGGTGCCGAGGGTGGTGCCGGTCAGTCGAGCCGTGAAGTCGACCGCACCGGCCGGCTGGCGGCGCACCGCGCGCGGGTGCAGCACCTGGACGTCGGCGACGGTCCGCCCGGCGACCCAGCGGGCCAGACCACGTCGGACGACCTCGACCTCGGGGAGTTCGGGCACGGGAAACGCCTCCTGCAGGAACGATCAGCAGGAGAAGGCTACTTCAGGCGGCCACCGGTCGGCCGCCCGCTGTGCTAGCCCTGGGCGCCGGCCGGCAGGCGGTCGGCGTACTTCTCCTTGATCGCGCGCCACGCGCTCTCGGCGGCCTTCTGCTCGGCTTCCTTCTTCGAGCGGCCGACGCCGCTGCCGAAGTCCTCGCCGGCCACCCGGGCCGCCGCGGTGAAGGTCTTCTCGTGGTCCGGACCGGACTCCATGACCACGTACTCGGGGACCCCGATGCCCACCGAGGCGGTGAGCTCCTGGAGGCTGGTCTTCCAGTCCAGTCCGGCGCCCAGCTGAGAGGACTCCTCGATCAGCGGGTCGAACAGGCGGTGGACGAACTCGGTGGCGGCGTCGAGACCCCGGTCCAGGTAGACGGCGCCGATCACGGCCTCGACGGTGTCGGCGAGGATCGACGACTTGTCGCGACCGCCGGTGCCCTCCTCGCCCTTGCCGAGGCGGATGAACGCGCCGAGCTCCAGGCCGCGGCCGACGTCCGCGAGCGCGCGGGAGTTGACCACCGCGGCGCGCAGCTTGGCGAGCGTGCCCTCCGGCACGTCCGGGTGGACGCGGTAGAGGGTGTCGGTCACCACCAGGCCCAGCACCGAGTCGCCGAGGAACTCCAGGCGCTCGTTGGTGGGCAGACCCCCGTTCTCGTACGCGTACGAGCGGTGGGTCAGGGCACGCACCAGAAGGGCGCGCTCGAGCGTGTACCCGAGGCGCCCTTCCAGGACGTCGTATTCGGTCGAAGCCGGCCCGCCGGCCTTGCCTCCGCCCGAAGAGACCTTCGGGGCGGTGGACGCCTTGCGAGTGGAGTTACCGTCCGACATCGATCCGTGCACCCCGCCGATCAGACCGAGAGGACCTGGCGACGGTTGTACGTGCCGCAGCTCGGGCACGCGATGTGGCCCAGCTTCGGCTCGTGGCAGCGGTCGCACGCCACGAGGGCCGGGACGACGGCCTTCCAGTTGGACCGACGGTGGCGCGTGTTGCTGCGCGACATCTTCCGCTTCGGAACAGCCACGGCTACTTCTCCTGGTTCTCGGCGAGACCCTCACGGGTGTCGCTGGTCTTGGTTCCGTCACCCTCGTCGCCGGGGGCGGCGGAGAGTCCCTGCAGTGCCGCCCACCGGGGGTCGGCGGCATCGTGGTGGTGCGCCGGGTCGTCGCTCAGGCGCGCTCCGCACTCGGAGCACAGGCCCAGGCAGTCTTCCTGGCACACCGGCTGCAGCGGCAGTGCGAGCACCACCGCGTCACGCAGCACCGGCTGGAGGTCGAAGAAATCGCCCTCCAGACGGTAAGTCTCTTCTTCCGAGTCCTCGTCGAGGTCCTCGGTCCCGGTGGTCCGGGCGCGGTGGCGCTCGTCGGACTCCGGGTAGTAGTACAGCTCCTGGAAGTCCACGTCGATGTCGAAGTCGACGGGCTCCAGGCACCGGACGCACTCGCCCTCGACGTGGGCCCCGGCGGTGCCGGTGACCAGCACGCCCTCGACCACGGACTCCAGGCGGAGCTCCAGCTCGATCGGGCTCTTCTCCGGGACGGCGATCACGTCGATGATCCCGAAGCCCTCGGGGGCCTCCAGGGTCCGGCTCACCTTGCGCATCGCACCCGGACGGCGGCCGAGCTCGTGCGTGTCGAACACGAGGGGGTCGCGGTGGTCGAGGCGGTTCACGGTGTCCTGACTTCCATCGGATTGAGTGATCGGTGGCGTCTCCATCACGTCGGCGTCACGCGGGCAAGCGAAAAGCCGGACATGGGGATGCCGGAGTGGTCAGACTACCGGAGTCTCCCGCCAGGCCCAACTTCGGTCCCGGCGGGAGGCTCCGCGCAGGTCCGCCGAGCGGTCGCGCGGGTCCGCTCAGCGGCCGCCGAGCTCCCGCAGCCTGGTCATGTCGATCATGCTGGTGTCGAAGAAGCTGGTCTCGTCCAGGCCCTGCTGCTGCTGCGGCACGGCCGGCGGGGCGGCGGGCGGCTGCGGGTAGTCGTAGCCGTCGTACGACTGCGCGCCGTATCCCTGCTGGGGCTGCTGGGGCTGCTGCTGGTAGCCGTAGCCGTCCTGCTGCTGGGCCGGGTAGCCGTGCTGCTGGTAGTCGCCGGTCTGCTGCTGGCCCCACTGGGTGTTGTACGGGTCACCCTGGCCGGCCGGGTCGTAGCCGCCGCCGTACACCTCGGCGTACTGCCCGCCCTGCTGCTGGGCGGCCGCGTACTGATCGGACCCGGGGGTCTGCCAGCCGGCCGCGGCCGGGGTCTGCTCGGGCCAGGTCTGCTGCTGCGGGACGTCCTCGCGGTACCAGGCGATGTCCTCGCCGTCGGCGTCCGCGGCGAAGCCCGCCGCCACCGCCTCGGCCCGCTCCTTGGCCTGCTGGGCCTCGTCCGCGGCGGCCAGGTACGCGCCCAGCTCGTCGATCGGCCGCTTGCCGAGCAGCTTGTCGCGACCCTTGCCGACCGCCTCCAGGGTCGCGCCGAGCACGCCCTCCAGGGTGGCGAGCTTCACGTCGACGTACTCGTCCACCTCGGGGCTCGGGCTGAGCCGCTGCGGCCGGAACTCCTCGCCGTCGCCCTCGCCGTCGTGCTCGGCCTCGAAGACGCCGGTGTCGCCGCGCAGCTTGCTGCGGCCGCGGCCGACCGCGCCGAGGGTCTTGGTCAGCACGACCTCGAAGTTGGCGAGCTTGCTGTCCACGTAGTCGTCGGCCTCGGCCCGCTTGGCGTCGACCTCGGAGCGCGCCTCAGCGAGGATCCGGTCGGCCTGGGACTGCGCCTGGCGGACCACCTCGGTGTCCGAGATCAGCGAGCCGCGCTCGCTGTGCGCCCCCTGGATGATCCGGTCGGCCTCGGCCTGGGCGCCGGCCACCACCTGCTCGTGGTCGGCCATCACCGACTGGGCCTGGGCCAGTTCGGCGGGCAGGGCCGCCTTGAGGTCGTTGAGCAGGCCGATCAGCTCGGCCCGGTTCACCACGCAGGAGGCCGACATCGGCATCGAGCGGGCGTTCTCCACTGCCGCCACGATCTCGTCGACCTTGTTCTGCACGTCCACGGGGCTTCGTCTTTCCGTGTGCCGCCGACGGTCCGGCGGAGGCAGGCCCGGCGCGGTGGACCTCACCGCAGGGCAGGAATACAGACTGTACGGCCACCCCGGGGCCGGGTCACAACGCCCGAGCCGAACGGGCCTCCGGGCCGAAGGACAAGGCGTGACGAACCGGCAGAAAAGGACAACCGGCCGCCTACTGCTCGGCCTTGCGCTCCGCGATCCGCTCGACCAGCCGCCGGTGCACCATCTCGGGCAGCAGGTGCGAGACGTCGCCGCCGTACGAGGCGACCTCCTTGACCAGCGTCGAGGAGAGGAAGCTGTACGTCGGCGAGGTCGGCACGAACAGCGTCTCCACGCCGGTCAGGCCGTGGTTCATCTGGGCCATCTGCAGCTCGTAGTCGAAGTCGCTGACCGCCCGCAGGCCCTTGATGATCGCGGGGATGCCGCGCTCCCGGCAGAAGTCCACCAGCAGGCCGTGGTGCGACTCGACCACCACGTTGCCGAAGCCCGCGGTGACCTCCTCGATCAGGCCGATCCGCTCCTCGACGGTGAACATGCCCTGCTTGTTCCGGTTGATCAGGACCGCGACATGCACCACGTCGTAGAGCTTCGAGGCCCGCTCGATGATGTCGAGGTGACCGTTGGTGATCGGGTCGAACGATCCGGGGCAGACGGCTCGGCGCATGGCGTGTGTGCTCCCTCGTGGGGTGACGGCTCGTGCGGGCCCGCGGCCCGCTACTCCTGTGGGTCGGCCGCGGCGGCGCGACCGTACCAGAGCGTGCCCTCGCCGTAGCGACGGGAGCGCAGGCCCTCGAAGCCCTCGGGCCAGCCGAACTCGCCGCCGCGGGTGCTGCGCTCCACGGTGACGAGTGTGTCCTCCGCGAGCCACCCCCCGGCCAGGAGTGTGATCAGCATCTCCCGGAGCTCCTCGTCCGTCACGGCGTACGGCGGGTCGAGGAACACCAGGTCGTACGGGCTCTGCGGGGGCGGGCCGACGACCACCTTCTCCGCCTTCGAAGCCCGCACCTCGGCGCCCGGCAGGCCGATCGTGCGGACGTTCTCCCGGATCACCCTGGCCGCCTGGCCGTCCGCCTCGACCAGCAGGACGTGCTCGGCGCCGCGCGACAGCGCCTCCAGACCGACCGCGCCCGATCCGCCGAACAGGTCCAGCATCCGGGCCCCGTGCAGGGTGCCGCGCAGTGCCTCCAGCGTGGAGAACATCGCCTCGCGGGCCTTGTCGGAGGTCGGTCGGGTGCCCCGGCCGGGCGGTACGGCCAGTCGGCGGCCGCCTGCCGCCCCGGCGATCACGCGGGTCATGGTGGTGGGAGGTCCTTTCGTCGCTGCCCGACCACGCTATCCCGACCACCGCCGACCCGATCACCGCGCTCACGCCGAACGGGCGCGGCCCGGCGGGGTGCGCCCGCCGGTCCGCGCCCGCACACCCGGACGGTCAGCTCGCCTCGGAGCCCGCCGACTGGGCCGGAACGGTCGCACCGAGCAGGGCCGGCGAGGCGTAGCGCGACCAGGACAGGCAGCCGTCGGGCGGGCAGAACTCGGGGCGGCGCGGGTCGTGCCCGAGCTCGCGCAGCTTGGTCCGGACGGAGTCGGGCGTGCGGCCGAAGCGGGCGGCGATCCGGGCGACGGTCTCGCCGTCGTGGAAGCGCCGGACCAGCTCCTCCTCGTGCTGCGGCACCCAGGGGGCGCCGTGGCCGGGGTACAGCTCGCGCAGCACGTCACGGTCGGGGATGGGCTCGGAGACGTCGGCGACGATCGCCAGCGCCCGCAGCGCGCGGTTGAGCGCGATCCGCAGCGAGGCGACGTCCTCGACCGGCAGGCGGAGCTTGCCCGAGGCGAGCGGTGCGGCGGCCGCCCCCTCGCGCCAGCCGGTCAGGGTGAGGGTGACCTCGCGGTCGTCGTCGCTGGCGAGTTCGATCCGGAAGACCTTGTCGCCCAGCGGGAGCTCGTTGAGATGACGGAATGCCATGGCATGACCCCCAAGTGTCGCGCCAGGTACGCACCTTGAGGGTGCGTCCTGAACACCTTCATTCTCTCGCGGGGGTCTGACAATTCCCGGGCCGGACGGGTGCGACCGGACCGGCTCAGCCCTTCTCCATGTAGGCCGCCCGGTCCTCGTCGATCAGGCTCTCCAGCACCGTGCGCAGCTCCGGGTGGGCGGCCAGCTCCGGGTCCTCGGCGACCAGCCGGGTGGCCTCGGTCCGCGCGGTGAGGATGACCTCCTCGTCCTCCAGCACCGAGAGCACCTTGAGCGAGGACTTCACCCCGGACTGCGCCTGGCCCAGCACGTCGCCCTCGCGGCGCTGTTCGAGGTCGATCCGGGACAGCTCGAAGCCGTCCAGGGTGCCCGCCACCGCGTCCAGCCGGGCCCGGGCGGCGCTGCCCCCGGGCATCTCGCTGACCAGGAGGCACAGGCCCGCCGCGCTGCCGCGGCCGACCCGGCCGCGCAGCTGGTGGAGCTGGGAGACGCCGAAGCGGTCGGCGTCCATGATGACCATCGCGGTCGAGTTGGGGACGTTGACGCCGACCTCGATGACGGTGGTGGCGACCAGGACGTCCACCTCGCCGGCCGAGAACCGGCGCATCACGTCGTCCTTGGCCTCCGGTGCGAGCCGCCCGTGCAGGATCTCCACCCGCAGCCCGGAGAGCGGGCCCTCGACCAGCTTCCGGGCCGTCTCCACCACCGAGAGCGGGGGCCGTCGTTCGTCGCTCGCGGCGCCGAGGTCGGCGACCTCCTCGAAGTCCTCCCCGGCCGGCTTCCGCTTCTTCTTCGCGTCGCCCCCGGCCGGGGCCGCGGGCTCCTCGTCGTCCCCGATCCGGGGGCACACCACGTACGCCTGGTGGCCCTTGCCGACCTCCTCGCGGACCCGCTCCCAGGCCCGGGCGAGGAAGTTGGGCTTCTCCAGCGCCGGGACGACGTGGGTGGAGATCGGCGAGCGGCCGGCCGGCAGCTGGTCCAGGACGGAGGTCTCCAGGTCCCCGAAGACGGTCATCGCGACGGTGCGCGGGATCGGCGTCGCGGTCATCACCAGCAGGTGCGGCGGCTGCTCCCCCTTGGCGCGCAGCGCGTCCCGCTGCTCGACGCCGAAGCGGTGCTGCTCGTCGACCACGACCAGGCCGAGGTCCTGGAACTGGACCTTGTCCTCGATCAGCGCGTGGGTGCCGATGGCGAGGCCGGCATCGCCGCAGGCCATGTCGAGCAGTGCCTGGCGACGGGCGGCGACACCCATCGAGCCGGTCAGCAGCACCACCCGGGTGCCGTGGTCGGAGCCGCCGAGCATGCCGCCCTCGGCCAGGTCCCCCATCATCTCGACGATCGAGCGGTGGTGCTGCTGCGCGAGCACCTCGGTGGGTGCCAGCAGGACGGCCTGGCCGCCCGCGTCCACGACGGCGAGCATGGCGCGCAGCGCGACCAGGGTCTTGCCGGAGCCGACCTCGCCCTGGAGCAGCCGGTGCATCGGGTGCTCGGTCGCCAGGTCGGCGGCGATCTCGGCGGAGACCTTCTGCTGGCCCTCGGTGAGGGTGAACGGCAGCCGGGCGTCGAAGGCGTCCAGCAGGCCGCCCGCGCGGGCCGGGCGCGGCTTGGCGGGCAGCGCGGAGTCGGCGGCCCGGCGCTGCGCCAGGGCGACCTGGAGCACGAAGGCCTCGTCCCAGCGCAGCCGGCTCTGGGCCCGCTCGCGGTCGGCCTGGCTGCGCGGTCGGTGGATCAGCTCCAGCGCCTCGGGCAGCGGGACCAGGTCGTGCCGCTCGCGCAGTTCGGCGGGCAGCGGCTCCCCGACGTCGCCGAGGTGTTTGGTGAGCGCGGTCTCGATGCAGATCGACAGCTTCCAGCTGGGCATCTGCGCGCTGGCCCCGTACACCGGGATGAGCCGGCCGGCGAACTGCCGCGCGGCGTCCGACCCGGTGTCCTCGTCGAGGAGCTGGTAGTCCGGGGAGACCAGCTGGCGGGAGCGGTTGAAGACGCCGACCTTGCCCGCGAACAGGCCCTGGGCGCCGGCCTTGAGCTCCTTCTGCCGCCAGCCCTGGTTGAAGAAGACCAGCGAGAGCCGGCTGCGGCCGTCGGTGACGACGACCTCCAGGCGGTCGCCCTTGCGGCCCCGGAACGGGATCAGGGTGACCTTCTCGATCCGGGCCAGCACCGTGACGTGTTCGTCGACCTCCAGCTCGTCCAGACTGGTGAGCTGGCCGCGTTCGACGTAGCGGCGCGGGTAGTGGTGCAGCAGGTCCCCGACCGTGCGCAGCTTGAGGCTGTCGGCGAGCACCTTCGCGGTGCGGTCGCCGACGAGTTTGGTCAGTGGTTCATCGAGAGCGCCCATCAGCGCCCTGTTTACACCACGGGACCGACAAACCGGGCCTCCCGCCGCCCGCCGCCCCGCCCGGGCGACGTGCCGCCGCGCTACTCCACGCCGATGAGCAGTGGTGCCGGTTCCTGTCCTCCGTGGAAGACCACCGCGTCCACCTCGGGCCGCCGGTGCCGCACGTGCGCGACCAGCCGGTCGGCGAGCGCCTCGTCGGTGCCCTCGCCGAGGATCAGGGTGACGAGTTCGCCGCCCGCGCCGAGCATCCGGTCCAGCACGCTCTCGCCGACCTCCTCCAGTCCGCCGCCGATCACCGCGACGTCGCCGTCGATCAGCCCGAGCACGTCCCCGGCCTGGCAGACCCCGGCCATCGTCCAGGACTCCCCCTCGGCGACGGCGAGTTCGGCGTAGCGGGTGGCCCCGGCGGCGGAGGTCATGGCGACCACGTCCTCGTCGAAGCGGCGGCCGCCCTCGTGCACCGCGAGCGCCGCCAGCCCCTGCACCGGCGAGCGGGTGGGCAGGACGGCGATCCTCACGCCCTCCTCGCGCAGCTGGTCGGCGGCGGCCCCGGCGGCGGCGCGCAGTTCCGGGTCGTTGAGCAGCAGGACGACCTCGCGGGCGGCCGAGCGGCGCACGGCGGCGGCGAGTTCGGCGCTGGCCGGCGGGCGGTCCGGGTCGGCGTGCAGGACGACGGCGCCGGCCTGCTCGCACAGCTCGGCCAGGCCCCCGCCGGAGACCACGGAGAGCACCGCGCGGGCCCGCTCCTCGCGCTCGCCGTGCTCGGGCGCGGTACTGCCGGCCCGGGCGGCGGCCTCGGCGAAGTGCGTGATCCGGATCTGGTGCGGCCGCCCGGCCCCGACCCCGGCCTCCACTGCGGCGCCCGCGTCGTCCACGTGGACGTGCACGTTCCACAGGCCGTCGCCGCCGCCGATCACCAGCGAGTCGCCGAGCTCGGAGAGCCGCCCGCGCAGCGCGGGCAGCGCCTCGTCGGGCGCGTCCAGCAGGTAGATGACCTCGAAGGCGGGGTGCCCGGGGCCCGGCGGCCGGACGTGCACCTCGCAGCTCTCGACGGCCCGGACGTCCCCGCGCAGCGCGACCGGCCCCATCGGCTGCTGCCCGGCGACGGCGTCGGCGAGCGCCCCGAGGACGGCCACCAGGCCGCGCCCGCCCGCGTCCACGACGCCGTTCTCGGCCAGCACGGCGAGCTGCTCGGGGGTGTGCCGCAGGGCGTCCCGGGCGGCCCGGTACGCGGTGTCGGCGACCTGCGAGAGGCCGTCCCCGGCCCGGACGGCCTCCCGGGCGGCGACCCGGGCGACGGTCAGCAGCGTGCCCTCGACGGGCTCCGCGACGGCCTGGTAGGCGGAGTCGGCGGCCCGCTGGAGGGCGGCCCGCAGCTGGTCGGCGCCGCCACCCTCGGCCAGCGTCTCGGCGGTGCCGCGCAGCCACTGGGCGAGGATCACGCCGGAGTTGCCGCGGGCGCCGACCAGCGCGCCGCGGGCCATCGCGCGGACCGCGTCGGCCAGTCCGGGGGCCGGCTCGGCGGCGGGGTCGGCGAAGCGGCTCTCCACCTCGGCGGCGGCGGACTCGACGGTCAGGTAGAGGTTGGTGCCGGTGTCGCCGTCCGGGACCGGGTAGACGTTGAGCGCGTCGATCTCCTCGCGGGCCTGGCCGAGCGCGCGCAGCGCGAGCTGGCACCAGGTGCGCACGGCCGGGGCGTCGAGCGTGTGCAGCACCAGGGCTCCTCCGGGTGGGCCGCGATGGCCTGTGGGGCGGCAGCACGGTCACGGCTGCGGCGAGGGGTGATACCGGCAGGTTATCGGGGTGCGGGGAGGGCCGTCCGGACCCGGCGACCGGAGCGATCACTCAGCCGGTCATGGTAGTTTCGTGGGACGGAAGCAAGCGTTGTATGCTCTTCCGGTTGCCTGGAACCGTCCAGGCTCACCCCCTTGTCCGGTCTGGTTCACGCGAGTGCTCCGGTGGGTGAGCGGGGTTTTCGAAAGTATCTGATCTGAAGTCTTGGAGTGACTCCTGTGGCTGCCAACTGCGACGTCTGCGGCAAGGGGCCGGGCTTCGGCAACAGCATCTCCCACTCTCACCGCCGTACCCCCCGTCGTTGGAACCCCAACATCCAGACGGTGCGCGCTGTGATTGGGCGGACGCCGAAGCGGCTCAACGTCTGCACCTCGTGCATCAAGGCCGGTAAGGTCTCGCGCTGACGCGCAGACCGGCATGCCGGTCCTCCAGTGAGTCGGTTCATCCCCGGATGGACCGGCTTCGCTGTTTCCATGACCGGCTACGCCGATTCCGGACTCACCACTGGTGGGCGGGCTCCTTCGGGGACCCGCCCACCAGTGTTTTCGTCCGGTCGGTGCTTCCGTCCGGGTGCGTCCGTTCCCGTCCGGGCTCGTTCCCGTCCGGGGTCGTTTCCGTCCCGGCCCTCAGCGCCAGCGCCAGGCGTGGTCGACCGGCCCGATCCCGGCGCCCAGCGCGAAGCCCCCGGCGATCGCGCCGGTGATGTACTCCTTGGCCGAGCCCACCGCCTCCGGCAGCGGCTCGCCCTTGGCCAGGCCGGCCGCGATCGAGCTGGCCAGGGTGCAGCCGGTGCCGTGGGTGTGCCGGTTGTCGTAGCGCGGCGCCCGGTACCAGTGCTCCTCCCCCGGCCCGCCGTACAGCAGGTCGGCGGCCTCGCCCTCCAGGTGGCCGCCCTTGACCAGCACCCAGCGCGGTCCGAGGTCGAGCAGCGCCTTGGCGGCGTCCAGCATCTGCCCCTCGTCCTCGACGGTCCGGCCGGTGAGCTGCGTCACCTCGTGCAGGTTGGGGGTGGCCAGGGTGGCGACCGGCAGCAGCTTCTCGCGGACGGTGCCGACGGCCTCCGCGGCCAGCAGCGCGTCCCCGTGCTTGGAGACGCCGACCGGGTCGACCACCACCGGGGCGTCCACGTCGGCCAGCAGCTCCGAGACGGTCTCGACCAGTTCGATCGAGGCGAGCATGCCGGTCTTCACGGCCTGCACCCCGATGTCGTCCACCACGCTGCGGAACTGTGCCCGGACGGCTTCGGCGGGCAGTTCCCAGTAGCCCTGGACGCCGAGCGAGTTCTGCGCGGTGACGGCGGTGACCACGCTCATCCCGTGGACGCCGAGGGCGAGCATCGCCTTGAGGTCGGCCTGGATGCCGGCGCCGCCGCCGGAGTCGGAGCCGGCGACGGTGAGCACGCGGGGAGGAGCACCGGAGGGGCCGTGCGGAGCGGGCCGGCCGGCGGCGGGGGCGGGAGACGGGTGGACCATGCCCCCAACCTACCCGCGCCGGTTCACAGCACGGCTTCGGACTCCACCCAGCGGTCCTCCGGCACCGTCTTCAGCCGGGTCACCGCGGCGGCGATCGGCAGCAGTTCGATCCCGGTCCGGCGCAGCGCGGTGAAGTGCCCGAACGCGCCCCGGTGGACGGCCTCCACCGCGTGCCAGCCGAAGCGGGTGGCGAGCACCCGGTCGTAGGCGGTCGGGGTGCCGCCGCGCTGGGTGTGGCCGAGGATGACCGGGCGGGCCTCCTTGCCGAGCAGGTCCTCCAGCTCGTGGGCGAGCCGGTTGCCGATCCCGCCGAAGGTCCGGTGGCCGTACTGGTCGACGGCGCCGTGGTCGAAGCGCATGGTGCCGGGCATCGGGGTGGCGCCCTCGGCGACGGCGATGATGGCGAACTTCTTGCCGCGCGAGAAGCGGTCCTCGACCATCCGGGCCACCCCCTCGATGTCGAAGGGCTTCTCCGGGATCAGGATGCCGTGCGCACCGCCGGCCATGCCCGCGGTGAGGGTGATCCAGCCCGTGTGACGCCCCATCAACTCGACCACCATGACGCGCTGGTGGGACTCGGCGGTGGTCTTCAGCCGGTCGATCGCCTCGGTCGCGACGTGCACCGCGGTGTCGAAGCCGAAGGTGACGTCGGTGGCGTCGATGTCGTTGTCGATGGTCTTCGGCACCCCGACCACCGGCAGTCCGGCGTCGCTGAACAGCTTGGCGGCGGTCATCGTCCCCTCGCCACCGATCGCGATCAGCGCGTCGATGCCGATGTCCCTGGCCAGCACCTCGGCGTTCTCCACCGCCCAGGCGATCCGGTCGCGCCGCACCCGGGCCGAGCCCAGGACGGTGCCGCCGAGGGTGAGCAGACCGGTGACGTCGTCGTGCGAGACCGTCCGGGTGCGGCCCTCGATCAGGCCGAGGAATCCGTCCAGGATGCCGACGATCTCGTCGCCGTGGACGTCCGTGCCCCGGTGCACCACCGAGCGGATCACCGCGTTGAGGCCGGGGCAGTCGCCGCCGCTGGTCAGTACACCGATGCGCATGTCAGGTGTGCTCCCGCTCGCAGTGGTTCGGGCCGCCCGCGCCGGACGGGCGGGCGGGCTCGGATGCCGCAAGCCTACGCAAAACGCACCCCCGAATCCCGTCCGCCGCACGCCCGGAGCGTCATGCGACGCACCGGCGTCCAGTGCCCATCGGCCGTACGCCGTAGGTCATTCGGCGAAGTGGTCCCAGCCGCCGACCCGGTCCCAGGGCGCGCCGTCCACCGTCACCCGGCCGCTGCGGCTGCCCGTCGGACGGCCGGTGACCTCGCCCACCACCCGCCAGCGGGCCGGGAGTTGGACCCCGCGTGGGAAGGTCGCCACGATCGCGTGGTCCTCGCCGCCGGAGAGCACCCAGACCAGCGGGTCCACCCCGACCGCCTGGCCGATGTCCGCCATCTGCGCCGGGACGTCGAAGTCGGCGGCCTTCAGGTCGATGTCGACCTCGCTGGCCCGGGCCACGTGGCCGAGGTCGGCGACCAGCCCGTCGCTCACGTCGATCATCGAGGTCGCGCCCAACTCGGCCGCCGCCGGGCCCGCGTGGTACGGCGGCTCGGGCCGGCGGTGCGCCTCGACGAAGGCGCGCGGGGAGCGGAAGCCGCGCTGCAGCACGGTCAGCCCGGCGGCCGACCAGCCCAGCCAGCCGGTCACCGCGATCACGTCGCCGACCTGCGCGCCGGAGCGCGTCACCGCCGCGCGCCCCTGCAGGTCACCGAGCGCCGTGATGGCGAGCATGACGGTGTCGCCGCGCACCACGTCGCCGCCGACCACCGTCGCCCCGGCGACCTGGCACTCGTCGCGCAGCCCGTCCATCAGCTCGGTCGCCCACGTGGTCGGCAGATCGGCGGGGGCGACCAGACCGAGCAGTATCGCGGTCGGCACCGCCCCCATCGCGGCCACGTCGGCGAGGTTCTGGGCGGCGGCCTTGCGGCCCACGTCGTACGCGGTGGACCAGTCCCGGCGGAAGTGCCGGTTCTCGATCAGCACGTCCGTGGTCGCCACCACCCGGCCGTCCGGAGCCCGCACCACCGCGGCGTCGTCACCCGGGCCGAGGTCGACCGCATCGGTGAGCGGTACCCGGGCGGTCAGCTCCCTGATGAGGCCGAACTCGCCGAGTTCGCCCACGGTCCCCTGCATCTGCCGTCCTCTCGCGTTTTCATCCGATCCGGTCCCCGTCGCGCTCCCCCGCGCGCAGCGTACGCCCTTCGGGGGTGCAGAAGTCTCCCCTCCCCGGCCCGCTGCGCGGTAGCGTGGTGATCAGACTGCCGGTGAGCCCGTTCCACCCCCCGACGCCTGACCGGGCGATCACGGCGGCGATCCCCGTAACCGGCCGCCGGGAGGTCCTCGTGGTACAGGCATACATCCTGATCCAGACCGAAGTAGGGAAGGCCACCGCGGTGGCCGAGCTGATCTCCGAGATCCCCGGCGTGCTCACCGCCGAGGACGTCACGGGCCCCTACGACGTGATCGTCAAGGCCGAGGCCGGGACGGTCGACGACCTGGGCCGCATGGTCGTGGCCCAGGTCCAGAAGGTCGAGGGCATCACCCGCACCCTCACCTGTCCCGTGGTCCACCTGTAAGTCCCGGCTACCATCGGCGCGTGACCAGAGAACCCCGCCTCCCCCGGGCGCTGACCGCGCTGCCGGCGCCCGTGCGGTGGCTGGCCCTGCCCGTCGCGCTGGCCTGCACCGTCGTGGTGCTGGTCGGCGCCTGGGGTTCGGGCGACGGGAAGATCGAGGTCCCGAGCCCGAGCGGCAAGGCGGCGGAGTACTGCAGGGCCCTGGCCGCCGCGCTGCCGCAGGACCTGCTCGGGCACGCCCGCAAGGACCCGTCGCCCGCCTCGCCGTACGTGGCCGTCTGGGACAGTTCGCCCCGGACGGTCCTGCGCTGCGGCGTCGACCGGCCGGAGGAACTGGACGGGGAGCACGCCACGGACCTGTCCCCGACCGTCGACGACGTCACCTGGTGGTCGCAGAAGCTCGACGACGGCGGCTACCGCTTCGTGACGACCATGCGCGCCGCCTACGTCGAGCTGACCGTTCCGTCCGGGGCCGCGAAGAACCCGCTCGACCCGGCCACCGTGCTCAGCCCGCTGGTCAGGGACAACGTCCCCGGCTGACCCGGGGAGCAGGACGCGACGGGCGGGACCGACGACGGCCGGCACGCGCGGAGCGCCGGACAGGGCGTACGGAGGGCGGGCCGGGAAGACCCCGGCCCGCCCTCCGGCCGTACGGACCGCTAGCGCAGCCCGGTCGAGCGCCGCAGCGCCGTCTGCAGCAGCCGGTCGATCAGCTCCGGGTACGAGACGCCGCTGGCCTCCCACATCTTCGGGTAGGCCGAGATCGGGGTGAAGCCGGGCATGGTGTTGATCTCGTTGATCATCCAGGTGCCGTCCTCCAGCAGGAAGAAGTCCACCCGGGCCAGGCCCTCGCAGCCGAGCGCCTCGAACGCCTCGATCGCCTGGCGCTGGATCTCGGCGGTCTCCTCCGCGGTGAGCTTCGCCGGGATCTGCACGTCGGAGGAGTCGATGTACTTGGCCTCGAAGTCGTAGAAGTCGAAGCCGTCACCGACCAGGACCTCGCCGGCCACGCTGGCCCGCGGGCCGTCCTCGAACTCCAGCACGCCGCACTCGATCTCGCGACCGGTCACGCCGGCCTCAAGGATCAGCTTGGGGTCGTGCCGGCGGGCCTCCTCGATCGCGGCGTCGAGGTCGGCCAGGTCCTTGACCTTGGTGATGCCGATGCTGGAACCGGCCCGGCAGGGCTTCACGAACAGCGGCAGGCCCAGCTCGGCGGCCCGCTCGCGCACCGCGGCGCGGCCCGCCTCGGTCTCCCAGTCGCGCGGGCGCACGATGGTGTAGTGGCCGACGGCCAGGCCGTGCGAGGCCAGGATCCGCTTGGCGAACTCCTTGTCCATGCCGGCCGCGCTGGCCAGCACGCCGTTGCCGACGTACGGGACGCCCGAGAGCTCCAGCAGGCCCTGCAGGGTGCCGTCCTCGCCCCACGGGCCGTGCAGCAGCGGGAACACCACGTCGACGTCGCCGAGGGCCTTGGGGGCGCTCCCCGGCTCGCTCAGAAGCACCTCCCGGTTGCCCGGGGCGACCGGCAGCGCGACCTGCGCGTCGAGGGACTCGGCGACGTGTGCCACGTCGGGCAGCTTGCCGTCGGTGATGGCCATCCGGGCCGGCTCGTCGCTGGTCAGCGCCCAGCGGCCCTCGTGCGTGATGCCGATCGGCAGCACGTCGTACTTGTCGCGGTCGATCGCCCTGAGCACACTGCCCGCGGTGGAGACCGAGATGGCGTGCTCGGAGCTGCGCCCGCCGAAGACCAGCGCGACGCGCGGCTTCGGGGCGGACGGGTTCGGGGAGGACTGTTCGATGCTCATATCGGGTTTGAGACTACCGTGCGACGTGTTTCCGGGGCGTCAGCCGCCCCGGTGTCCCCGCTCGCCCGGGTCGCGGCGGCCCGGGCGCCTCCCCGGTCAGCGCCGTCGTTCCGCCTTCGCCGAGCGCGACATCAGCGTCTGCAGCGCCTCCTGGGTCGGCCGCCCGTTGTGCACGACGTCCACCACGGCTTCGACGATCGGCATGTCGACGCCGTTGCGCCGGGCCAGGTCCAGCACGGACTCGCAGGACTTGACGCCCTCGGCGGTCTGCCGGGTGGCCGCGATGGTCTCCGCGAGCGACATGCCGCGGCCGAGGTTCATGCCGAAGGTGTTGTTGCGGGACAGCGGCGAGGAGCAGGTGGCGACCAGGTCGCCCATCCCGGCGAGCCCCGCGAAGGTGTGCGGGTCGGCGCCCAGCACCTCGCCGAGCCGGGTGGTCTCGGCCAGTCCGCGGGTGATCAGCGTCGCCTTGGTGTTGTCGCCCAGGCCCATGCCGGCCGCCATGCCGACCGCGAGGCCGATCACGTTCTTGACCGCGCCGCCGAGTTCGCAGCCCACCACGTCGGTGTTGGTGTACGGCCGGAAGTACGGTGTGTGGCAGGCCGCCTGGAGGCGCTTGGCGACCGCCTCGTCGCTGCAGGCGACGACGCTGGCCGCGGGCTGCCGGTTGGCGATCTCCTTCGCCAGGTTGGGTCCGCTGACCACCGCGACGCGCTCCGGGCCGACCTTGGTGACCTCGTCGATCACCTCGCTCATCCGCTTGGCGGTGCCGAGTTCGATGCCCTTCATCAGGCTCACCAGCACGGTCTGCGGCTCGATCAGCGGCGTCCAGGCGGCCAGGTTGTCGCGCAGCGTCTGCGAGGGCACCACCAGCACCGCGAAGTCGGCGCCGGCCAGCGCCTCGGCGGCGTCGGTGGTGGCCCGCACCGTGTCGGGCAGCCGGACGCCTGGCAGGTAGTCCGGGTTCTCGTGGGTGGAGTTGACGGCGTCCACCAATTCCTGGCGGCGGGCCCAGAGCACGACCTCGCAGCCCGCGTCGGCGAGCACCATCGCGAACGCGGTGCCCCAGGAGCCGGTCCCCATCACGGCGCAGCGGGTCACTTGCCGGCCTCCTCGGTGCCCGTGCCCCGCTCGCCCTTGGCGCGCCGGCGCTCGGCCAGCGCGGTGGCGGCGCGCTCCCGGGCGGCCTTGCGCATGTCGTAGCGCTCGGCCGGCGGCTGCTCGCCGCGGACTTCGGCCAGCACGGCGGTGATCGCGGTCATGATGTCCTCGGTGGCGTCGGAGAGCACCTGGGCGGTGAGTTCCTGGCCCTGGTACTTGCTCAGGTCGACCGCCGGACCGGCTGCGACGGTCACGCGGTGGCGCGGGAAGAGGTTGAACTTGCCCTTCCCGAAGCCGGACCGGCCGTACGGCGGGATGATCTCGTGCGCGCCCCAGTGGGCGACCGGGATGACCGGCGCGCCGGTCATCAGCGCGACCCGGGCGACACCGCTCTTGCCGGTCATCGGCCACAGGTCCGGGTCGCGGGTGAGCGTTCCCTCCGGGTAGAACTGCACGCACTGGCCGCTGTCGACGGCGTCGATCGCGGCCCGGAACGCCTGCGCGGCATCGGTCGACTCGCGGAACACCGGAATCTGACCGGTCTTGCGCAGCATGAATCCGATGAAGGGAATGGAGAACAACGAGGACTTGCCGAGAATGCGCGGCGGGCGACCACTGTTGTACTGCCAGTGCGCGTAGATCACCGGGTCGATGATCGAATTGTGGTTCACCGCGGCAATGAAGCCGCCTTGCTCGGGAATGTGCTCCCAGCCCCGCCAGTCGGGCTTCACCAGGGCGGTCGTCACCGGCTTCACCAGCACGGCCGCGAAGCGGTACCAGATGCCGTAGTCGGCGTTGCCGAACTTGGCGTACGAGCGGCGGGCCACCCCAGCTCCTTCTCATCCGATGCGGCGGCACGTGGAGTGCCGCGGTCATGGCCTCCCGGTGCCGCGCACCGGTGCCGGTGGTGCCCGGGCCACGGGCGCGGACCAGTGTCGCCCGCCCGCTCGCCGACTGTCGAGCGGCCGCGCCCGCCCGCCGGGCGGGCGTGATCAAACGCACGTCCGCACAGTTCGGACGGCCTGGCGAGGGCTCCGGGACCGGCGACACAATGACGCCGATGACCCAGGACACCGTACGCCCCAGCAGGCCCGCCGCGCCCGCCGCACCCACCGCCGGCTGGTCGCTGGTGCTTCCGCTCAAGCCGCTCCCCCTGGCGAAGAGCAGACTCGCCCCGTACGCCGGACCGCACCGGTCGGACCTGGCACTGTCCTTCGCGCTGGACACCGTCACGGCGGCACTGGCCACCCCGGGCGTCGCCCGGGTCCTGGTGGTCACCCCGGACGCCGTCGCCGGCGCCCGGCTGGCCGCGCTGGGCGCACTGGTGGTCGCCGACGAACCCGGCGGCGGCCTCAACCGGGCGCTGGCGCACGGCGCGTCGGCCGCCCGGGTGCTCGCCCCGGCGGCCCCGCTGGCCGCGCTCTCGGCCGACCTGCCGGCCCTGCGCCCGGCCGAACTGGCCCGGGTGCTCGGCTCGGTGCCGCCGGACGGCCGGGCCTTCCTGCCGGACTCTCCCGGCCTCGGCACCACCCTGCTCGCCTGCACCTCCGGGCACCCGCTGTCCCCGGCCTTCGGGGACGGCTCGCGGGCCCGGCACGCGGCCGGCGGGGCGCTCGAACTGCGCCTCGCGGACGTGGAGTCGGTGCGCCGGGACGTCGACACCGGTGCCGACCTCGGCGAGGCCGCGTTGCTCGGCCTCGGTCCGCACACCAGCGCGCTGTTCGCCCGTCTGAACCCGTCCTGACCGGGTTCGGGGCCCGGGTCCGGTCCCGGGGGTGGCCCGGACCGCTCGCTATGCTGCTGACATGCAGGCCACCGCGTTCACCTTCGACCCCGCCACCCGGGCCGGCTCCGTGCTGCTCGACGACGGGACCCCGGTGCCGTTCGACGCGGCCGCCTTCGACGCCGGCGGCCTGCGGCTGCTGCGGCCCGGACAGCGGGTGCGGATCCGCACCGAGGGCACCGGCGGGGCCCGCCGGGTGGTCTTCGTGACGCTGCAGACCTTCCCCGACCCCGCCGAGGGCTGACGCCCGCACCGGCGCCCCTGCGCGGAAATCCTCCGGGCACCGACCATCCGGTCCCGCCTTGCGCCGTCGAATCCTGACTAAGCGCCCGGAAATCGAAAGAGCCGCGGCGCCCGGTCTCCGCGAATTCGCGGGAGGGTGCCGCGGCTCTTGGCCGAAGGCCGTCCGAGGACGGTCGCGCGGGACTTACTTGGCAGAGGTCTTGCGCGCGGTGGTCTTGCGGGTGGCGGTCTTCTTCGCCGGAGCCGTCTTCTTGGCCGTGGCGGTCGCCTTCTTGGCGGTGGCCGTGGTCTTCTTGGCGGCAGCCGTGGTGGTCGCCTTCTTGGCGGCGGCCGTCTTCTTGGTCGCGGTCGCCGTGGTCTTCTTGGCGGCGGCCGTGGTCTTCGCGGCCGTGGTCTTGGCGGCGGTCTTCTTGGCGGTGGTCGCCTTCTTCGCGGCGGTGGCCGTGGTCTTCTTGGCGGCAGCCGTGGTGGCCGTCTTCTTGGCGGCGGCCTTCTTGGTGGCCGGAGCGGCGGCGGCAGCGGTGGCGGCGCGCTTGGTGGCGGCGCGCTTGGCGGCCGGGGTGGCGGCCACACCGGTCTTGCCCGGGGTGAGCGAGCCCTTGGGGGCCTTCTTCACCGAGGGGCCCTCCTTCGGCAGCTTCTTGCTGCCGCTGACCAGGTCCTTGAAGCCCTGGCCCGGGCGGAAGCGGGGCACCGAGGTCTTCTTGACCTTGACCCGCTCGCCGGTCTGCGGGTTGCGGGCGAAGCGCGCGGAGCGCTCCACCTTCTCGAAGGTGCCGAAACCGGTGACCGAAACCCGGTCGCCGGCCACGACGGCACGGACCATGGTGTCGAGCACTGCGTCGACGGCCTCTGCGGCAGCCTTGCGACCGCCCAGCTGCTCGGCCACCGCTTCGACAAGCTGAGCCTTGTTCACGTCTTCCCCTTCGGAAACGGGCGCCGGATGATTCCATCCGTTCTTTTCGCACGTTAGGTATGTATCTGCGGACTTTCAATTACCAAACGCGCGAATCACCCTAGTGTCGCAATGGATTTGCGCGTCGGCGACCTCAGCCGAGCGGCGGGCGCCCCTCGTCGAGGTCATGTACAAAGCGACTCAACCGCCTTGCCGCCCCCGGAAGATCGCGCTTGGCGGTCTCGGTGACGATGAGGAGTTGACGAGTGAGAGCGGTCTTTGCATCGGCAGACACGTTCAGCGCATGCACGCGGGCGTGAGCTTGCTTCAACCGCTCGGCCACGAGCGCGTAGAGCGCTGCGACTTCCTGGTCGTCCGGCCCCTCAGCTGGCGCGGAGGTGACGTCCGGCCGGTCGTCAATTCGGCGTTCGGATGGCCGGCCCATGGAGTCCTCAGCCGCGGGTTCGCCGCCCGCGTACGGAGGTTCATGGTGCCGGTGCATGTACTGATTGTGCCATCTACCCGCAGTTGTACTTGCGCGGGGCCCTCTTCCGCAAAGCCAAATGGGCAATCCGGGGCGGGCCGCGGCGCTAACTCGTGCTCCGGAACGACGGATGGCCCGGCCCCCCCGAGGGGGGCGCGGGCCATCCGGTGGATCGTCAGAATGCTTGTTCTGAGGGGAACTCAGGCGACCGGCAGAGTACGGGGCTTGAAGCCCGGACGGGTCGCCTCGAAGGCCGCGATGTCGGCCTCGTTCTGCAGCGTGATGCTGATGTCGTCCAACCCGTTGAGCAGCCGCCACCGGACGTTGTCGTCCAGTTCGAAGGCCGCGGTGATGCCCTCGGCGCGCACTTCGCGTGCCTCCAGGTCAACGGTGATCTCGGCCGAAGGGTCACTCTCGGTGAGCACCCAGAGCCGTTCCACGGTCTCCTGCGGCAGGACGACCGTCAGCAGGCCGTTCTTGAGGGAGTTGCCCCGGAAGATGTCGGCGAAGCGCGACGAGACGACCGCGTGGAAGCCGTAGTTCTGCAGTGCCCAGACGGCGTGCTCGCGGGAGGAGCCGGTGCCGAACTCCGGGCCGGCCACCAGGACCGTGGCGCCCCGGCGCTCGGGCCGGTTGAGGATGAACGAGTCGTCCTTGCGCCAGGCCTCGAACAGCCCGTCCTCGAAACCGGATCGGGTGACCTTCTTGAGCCAGTGGGCGGGGATGATCTGGTCGGTGTCCACGTTGCTGCGGCGCAGCGGGACGGCCCGGCCGGTGTGGGTGGTGAACTTCTCCATGGCTCAGGCCTCCACGCTGTACTGGTTCGGGGAGTGGGTGTCGGCGGGCAGGTCCGCGGGGGCGGCGAGGCGGCCCAGCACGGCGGTCGCGGCGGCGACCTGCGGGGAGACCAGGTGGGTGCGGCCGCCCTTGCCCTGCCGGCCCTCGAAGTTGCGGTTCGAGGTGGAGGCGCAACGCTCCCCCGGGGCGAGCTGGTCGGGGTTCATGCCCAGGCACATCGAGCAGCCCGCGTGGCGCCACTCGGCGCCGGCCGCGGTGAACACCTTGTCCAGGCCCTCCTCGACGGCCTGCAGGGCGACCCGGACGGAGCCCGGGACCACCAGCATCCGCACGCCGTCGGCGACCCGGCGGCCCTCCAGCAGGGCGGCGGCGGCCCGCAGGTCCTCGATCCGGCCGTTGGTGCAGGAGCCGACGAACACGGCGTCGACCTTCACCTCGCGCAGCGGGGTGCCGGCCTCCAGGCCCATGTACGCCAGGGCGTTCTCGGCGGCCGCGCGCTCCTGCGGGTCGGCGAAGGACGCCGGGTCCGGCACGTTCGAGCCCAGCGGGGCGCCCTGACCGGGGTTGGTGCCCCAGGTGACGAACGGGCTCAGCTCGCTCGCGTCGATGAAGATCTCGTGGTCGAAGACCGCGTCCTCGTCGGTGACCAGGGTCTTCCAGTACGCGACGGCGGCGTCCCAGTCCTCGCCCTGCGGGGCGTGCGGACGGCCCTGGAGGTAGTCGAACGTGGTCTCGTCCGGGGCGATCATGCCGGCCCGGGCACCGGCCTCGATCGACATGTTGCAGATGGTCATCCGGGCCTCCATGGACAGGCCCCGGATCGCCGAACCGCGGTACTCCAGGACGTAGCCCTGGCCGCCGCCGGTGCCGATCCGCGTGATCACGGCCAGGATCAGGTCCTTGGCGGTGACGCCTTCGGGCAGTTCGCCCTCGACGGTGATCGCCATGGTCCGGAACGGGGCCAGCGGCAGGGTCTGGGTGGCCAGCACGTGCTCGACCTGGCTGGTGCCGATGCCGAACGCCAGTGCGCCGAAGGCGCCGTGGGTGGAGGTGTGGGAGTCGCCGCAGACCACCGTCATGCCGGGCTGGGTCAGGCCGAGCTGCGGGCCGACGACGTGCACGACGCCCTGCTCGACGTCGCCGAGCGAGTGGATCCGGACGCCGAACTCGGCGGCGTTGCGGCGCAGGGTCTCCAGCTGCACCCGGGAGACCGGGTCCGCGATCGGCTTGTCGATGTCCAGGGTGGGGGTGTTGTGGTCCTCGGTGGCGATCGTCAGATCGGTGCGGCGGACCGCGCGCCCGGCCAGTCGCAGTCCGTCGAAGGCCTGCGGGCTGGTGACCTCGTGGAGCAGGTGCAGGTCGATGAAGAGGAGGTCGGGCTCACCCTCCGCACGCCGCACGACGTGGTCGTCCCAGACCTTCTCTGCGAGTGTCCGTCCCATCGGATTCCCTCCAGCCGGCCGCGTTGCCGGCCTTCTCGTGTCGTCGAGGTCGCTGCGTGCTCCGCCCCCGCTGCGGGGCTCGTTCGCGCGACCTGCACGCCGGATCGCTGTCCACGATGCGGACACTCGGAGGAGGCCACATCCTGGATGTCTCCCGGGCTGCTGCATCCAGAGTGGCGCTTTTCCCGCAAGATTGAACTTGCGTCTCGCGGAATGAGACTGCAGTCTTAGGGCATGGACAACACTAGCGGCGTCGGCGTTCTCGACAAGGCCGCTCTGGTGCTGAGCGCACTGGAGTCGGGCCCCGCCACGTTGGCGGGGCTGGTCGCCGCCACCGGTCTGGCGCGCCCCACGGCCCACCGACTCGCCGTCGCACTCGAACACCACCGCCTGGTCACCAGGGACATGCAGGGGCGCTTCATCCTCGGCCCCCGCCTGTCCGAACTCTCCGCCGCGGCGGGCGAGGACCGGCTGCTCGCCACCGCGGGCCCGGTCCTGACCCACCTGCGCGACGTCACCGGCGAGAGCGCACAGCTCTACCGCCGCCAGGGCGAGATGAGGATCTGCGTGGCCGCCGCCGAGCGGCTCTCCGGCCTCCGGGACACCGTCCCGGTCGGCAGCACCCTGCCGATGAAGGCCGGCTCGGCCGCCCAGGTCCTGCTCGCCTGGGAGGAGCCCGAGCGGCTCCACCGCGGCCTGCAGGGCGCCCGCTTCACCGCCACCGCGCTGAGCGGCGTCCGGCGGCGCGGCTGGGCCCAGTCGATCGGCGAGCGCGAGCCCGGCGTCGCGTCGGTCTCCGCGCCCGTCCGCGGCCCCTCCAACCGCGTGGTGGCCGCCGTGTCGGTGTCCGGCCCGATCGAGCGCCTGACCCGCCACCCCGGCCGCCTGCACGCCCAGGCCATCATCGAGGCCGCGAACCGGCTCACCGAGGCCCTCCGTCGCAGCTGACCCCCTCCCGCTGCCCCGGCGATCCCCCACCCGCCCCCTCCCCCCACCGACCACCCCCACGAAAGCCGGAAGGGCCCCGCTCGAATCGAGCGGGGCCCTTCGGCGCTTTCCCCACGGAAAACAAAAAAGACCCCGGAAACCGGGGCCTTCCTCTGACTGGCTGGGGTACCAGGACTCGAACCTAGACTAAATGAACCAGAATCACTCGTGCTGCCAATTACACCATACCCCAACACAAAGCAAGGGCCGATGGGCGAGCCCACCGGCTTCCTGCTCTGAAGTACCCCCGACCGGATTCGAACCGGCGCTACTGCCGTGAGAGGGCAGCGTGCTAGGCCGCTACACAACGGGGGCTTGATCTTCATTTGTACTGCCGTACTGCTGTTACTGCGGTACTGCGCTGGGGTACCAGGACTCGAACCTAGACTAAATGAACCAGAATCACTCGTGCTGCCAATTACACCATACCCCACCAGAGTTGAACCCTCGTCGGGTCCTTCCCAGGCGTTGCGCCTCTCGTTCGGTCCCGGCCGGGGGGCTTTCGCTCCCTCGTCCGTTCCCTCCCGGGCGGCGCAGAAAGAACATTACCCGACGTCTGCCCTGGCTCCAAAATCGATAACCCCAGGCAGCGGCCAGGAGGCCGGCGGGCGGCCTCCGGGTACGCCGCGGGCCCGGCACGAAGC